>CAZUAM010000114.1:0-14028 GCA_964618095.1 uncultured Planctomycetaceae bacterium
GAGCTAACATGGAAGGAAGGGAGCAACACACACAACGTGCCCGGGAGGTTTTCCCATGGGTGGTAACATCGCCTGCATCGCGGCGGTCCTGCTGGGAATCGACGCCGGCTGGCAGCCGCTGCCGGAAGGCGGGCTGCTGTATCTGATCCAGATCGAGCCGCAGTTGCTCGAAACCCTCAAGTCCGGCCAGCCGATCGAAAGCGACTTCCCCTCCTACGTGAAAGACGTCCGCGGCTTCCGGATCACGGTGGGGACGCGCAAGCTGCCGCGGGTGCTGCCGGCGGCGGGCGCCGATTCGCCCGGTTCGGCCGCCGCAACAAGGGACCAGCCGCCGACCGATCCGTTTCTGCCGCCGCTCAGGCAGCCGGGCGCCGAATCGCCGGGCGTTCCAAACGTCATCCAACCGGCCCCAGACAGCAAGCGGATCGACGCCCAGGAGGCCGGCTATCTGGAACGGCCCCCGGCGGTGCCGAAGGGCGAATCGAAATCGCCGTCTGAACAAGAGCCGGAGCGGGAGGAGTCGCAGCAAGATGTCGCCCAGAAGCCATGGACGGCCTTGATCGTGGCACTGTTCACCCTGTTCGGCTCGCTGGGCGCCAACCTTTACCTGGGGTGGATCACCTGGAACACCCGCAGCCGGTATCAGACGCTGGTCGAAAGGAGAAGCCGGCCGGAATCGGAGTAAGCGGCAACGCCGGCCGGGTCCGCGTGTTCCTGCGAAGCGTAGGGGAACTGAGGATGGCGCGCATGGGCCTGGCGACGGGAAGCTGGTTGCTGGTTCACTGGATGATGGGTGCGCTGGCGGCGGCGGCCCCGGCCGGGCGGTTGGAGATCTGTCCCCAGCACCCTTACTACTTCCGCGACGGGGAGCGGCACGTGGTGCTGGTGGGCGTTTCCGACCGCTCTTTGTTCAGCATCTGGGAGAACGAGAAGGGTTTCTCCTGGCGAAGGTATCTGGACGACCTGGCGGCCCACCATCTGAACTACGTGCGGCAGGACGTGTGCAGTTGGGGGCAGTTGCGGGCGGGGGTGGACTATCCGGCGCAGTTTTCCGGCCCGGCTTGGCCCTTTGCGCGCACCGGACCCGGCAAGGCCGTCGACGGCCGGCCGAAGTTCGATTTGACCCGGTTCGATCCGTCGTACTTCGAAGCGCGGGTAAGACCCTTTCTGCGCGAGGCCGCCAAACGTGGTATTTACGTTGAGTTGACTTTGTTCGAGGGTTTCCGAACTCGGCGCCGCCTGGCCGAGAGCCTCTACGCCGATGCCAACAACGTCAACCGTCTCGGCCTGCAATCCCGCCAGGCGACCTCAGATGCCGCGCTGGACTATCCGCGCCTGATGGCCGTTCAACACGGCTACGTGGACAAGGTGCTCGCGGAGACGGCCGGGTTCGACAACGTGATCTACGAGATTGCCAACGAGACGGGCGGGCGGCGGTGGGTCGCCCATTGGATCGACTACATCCACCACCACCCGACCCATCCGGGGCGGCTCGTCTCGGCCAGCGAGCAGACCAGCTCCTTCGATCCCCGCAAGGGGGCCAACGACGTGATTGCCAAGCATCGCGGCGGCGGAGGCCTGTACGCCACCGACGCCGACCTGCGGAACCATCGTGCGGCCTTGCTGCGGTTCCGGGTGGGCAAGCCGGTCAGCCACAACGAGTATTTTCTGTTCGCCAACCGCAGCACCGCAGACGTCAACTTTCCGCGGAAGATGATCTGGGCCGACTTTACCGCGGGCGGGCACTCCAACTTCTTCGACTTCTCCTTCTGGCGCGGCACGGGACGGACGCCGCACGACGGCCGGCCGTCGCGGTCGCCGCCGGACGAGATCCTCCGCGGCGGGCAATACCTGCTCGACTTCCTCGCCGGAAACAAGATCCCCTTTTGGACCATGACGCCGCAGGATGGGCTGGCCACGGTCCAGGCAGGGGGCAAGTCGTACGTCTTCACGCTGGCCCGGCCGGGCGAGCATTACATCTGCTACGTGTTGGGAAACGGACCGGTGACGGTTGAGTTGCGGCTGACGCCGGGCCCGTTCACCGGCCGCTGGTACGACCCGAAGCGCGGCCGGTTTCTCCCGCCCGTCGAGCAAGTGCAGGGTGGAGAGCGGCACCTGTTTCATTCGCCGGTGTTCCGCCAGGACGTCGTCCTGTACGTACGGAAATCGGGGACCTGACGATCCGGGGCTGATCTGCGCGATCAATCAGAGCGTGGCCAGTAGTCGCTGACCGAGATCCGGCCAAAAGTCCGTGCACAACATGGACCCGAACAACAAATCGCGACCCGACTTCAAGGCGCTTCGTCTTCGTGCGAAAGTAGCACGAGCAGAATACCTCCGCCGGTTGAACGCACGTTCACAACCTCGGGCAAGAACGGCGTCGAGCTTCTCGGACTGCGGTACCGAGGCAACGCCCCATGTTCGTCAACGTTGAACCGTCCGTTCTACGCGGCTTCGGCAGTGCCGTGGCCTTCGTAGTCCTCGTCTTCGTCTTCGTCCTCGTCCTCTTCTTCATCTTCGTAGTCGTCGTCCGCCTCTTCCCACTCGTAGTCATCTTCGTCGTCGTACGGCTCTTCCTCGTCCGCTTCGCGATCGACGTCTTCTTCGTCGGGCTGGAGGTTGCTCACGTCGACGACTTCTTCCTCGTCCCAGAGGACGTCATCGTCCGGCGGCTCATCCTCCACTTCGGCGGCCAGCTTGACCGGCAACGGGTCGGCCTTCTTGCCGCGTCTGGTTTTCTTTTTGGGCGGCTGCTCGAAGGTGACCGGGGCGTGGTCCGTCTGGGCGTTGTCGGGCAGGAGGCTGACGGGGACCTTCAACGACTTGAAGAGCTTGAGGATATGCTCGTGGCAGGTGAAGACCAGGACCTGGTGCCCGGCGGCCGCGAAATCGCGGAGCACGGCCGCCGCGGCCTTCGCCCGAGCCGCATCGAAATTCACCAGCACGTCGTCCAGGACCAGGGGCAAGGGGGCGCCTCGCCGGGCATAGCAGGCGGCCAGCGCCAGCCGCAGGCTGAGGAAGAGCTGTTCGCGGGCCCCCCGGCTGAGCACCTCCACCGGAAGCGAGTTGCCCTGGGCGTCGTCTACCCGGAGCACGTCCTCGCCCAGCGGCGTCCAGACGCGCCGGTAGCGGCCCTGGGTGAGCCGATCCAGGTATCCGGAGGCCTCTTGGAGGGTTTCGGGCTGGCGTTGTTTCTCGTAGGTGGTTCGGATCTCCTCCAGGATGCGGTTGGTGACGGCCAGCACCTGCCAGCGGCCGATTGCCTCTTGGAGACGTTTTTCAACGGTGGCCAACTCCAGCCGCTTGGCGGCCATCTCCTGGTTTTCGGCCAGGGCCTTTAGTTGTTCGGCAAGCCGGCCGCGCTGCTCGTGGCGCTGCTTGAGTTCCTCTTCCAGGCTTGCCAGTCTTTCGAGCAGTTGGTCGCGGCGGGTTTTCAGCGGGGCGTTTCCCTCCGCTTCGAGTTGCCGGCGGACGGCGTCTTCGGGGCAGGTTCCGCCGACGGCCGAGGCGATCTCGCGGGTGAGTGCTTCCCGTTCTTGCCGGAGGACTTCGGCGCGGGCGGCCTGGACGGCACGCTGGCGGAGTTGCCGTTCATCCTCGGCGTCGGCGTCGCGGAGCAGCTCGCGTCGGCGGTGTTTCAGGCGGCTGAGGGCCTCTTCATGCCTGGCCCGTTTTCGCCGAAGTCCCCGGGCCTGCCGGCCGAGTTCCCGGCGGCGCTCGATGCGGGTTTCCTGCTCGCGGAGCGCTTCGCCCAACTGGCGGAGATTTTCGAGGGGATCGCTGCCGTTGCGGGGCAGTTGGCTGTCGGAGACCAGTTGTGCGATTCGGCCCAGCAGCGAGTCGAGCTCGCGGCGACGGCGCCCCAACTCCTCGCGGCGGTCTTCCAGACGGCGGTGCATCTGGCCGATCTGGTCGCATCTCCGGAGCAGGGCCGGCACCTGTTTCGGCGTCAGGTTGGCGGGCAGTCCGGCGGCGGCCAGGGCCTCGCGCCATCGGCGTCGGGCGGCGGAGAGTTGCTCTTGGGCGCGGGCAACGCGGGCGGCGGCGGCTTGGGATTGCTGCCGGGCCGCGGCACGGCGGGTGTCCAGCGGCACGAGTTCCTCCAGCGCCGCCAACTCCTTCTCGGCCGCTTCCAGCCGGCTGGGGATAGGGCCGCCGCCGCGGGGGATCTGCCGGTCCAGGGCATCGCGATCCTCCTTGGCCTGCCGGACTTGGAGTTGGAGCATGTTGATTTGCTTTTGGCAGGTTTCGAGTTGGCGGGTGTTGGAACGTTCGAGCATGACCTTGCCCGCCCCGGCCGAACCGCTGCCGGCCAGACCCAACAGGGCCATGGCCCAGCCTACCGAGCCGGTGATCGAGTCCGGCATGAACAGCCCGGCCATCACCAGGATCACACCGACCACGAACACCGCCCCGAGGACGAGCAGCACCCAGACCGGCAGCAGTTGGCGGTCGAGCAGGCGGCGGCTTTGCTCTTCAAGCTCGGTCTGGTAGAGGGTCATCTGATCGAGCCGCTCGTCGATCTGCACACGGCGGCGCAATTGCGAGACGAGGTTGCCGGCTTCGTCCAGGGCGGCGGCCAGGTCGCTCTGGTCGCGCTGGGAGAGGGCGGCGGCGATCTGCCGGGAAAGCGCCTCGGCGTTTTGGCCGGCCGCGGCGGCCTGTTGCTCCGCTTCGCTCATGCGCCGGCGGCAGCGTTTCATCGCCCGGGCCGGCGGCCGCAACCGGGAGAGCGAGCCCGCCGAGATCACCGGCAAGGTGTCCGACCCGGTGTCCTGGCCCAGCCCCAATTGCTGCTGCTCGGCGGCCAGGCCGGACTGGAGTTGGGAGATTTCCGATTCCAGCTCGCCCACCTGGTTCTGGAGCGTGGCGATCCAGGACTGTTGTTCCTGGAGGGCTTCGATGCGGGCGGCCTGGCGGGAGAGTGCTTCGTTGACGGGCAGGGTGGCGGCCTCGGCGCGGAGTTGCTCGCGTTGCCGCTGGGTTTGGTCGGCGAGCTGCTGGTGCTTCTGGAGGCGGGCGTTCAGCGCATCCAACCGATCGACGGTCCCGGGGGGCATCGACGCCGAGGGGCCCAGGGCGGCCAACTCGTCGTCCAGGGCCGCCCGCCGGCCCCAGCGGTCGCGGAGCGTGACGGCCAGCTCGATTACCCGGGCCTGGTGGTCGGTCCGGGTGTTTTCTTCTTCCAGGCGAGTGACTTCCCGCTGGAGCTGATTTCGCTCGGCGGCCAGGCGTCCGTAGCGGCGGGTCAAGTTGGCGAGCTCTTCGATCTCGGAGCGGAGCTTTTCTCGCCCTTCGAGCAGGTGGACCACCTGGCAGGGTCCTGCGGCGGCATCGAGGATGCGGTTTCGCGAGGTCTGAAGCTCCCGCATTACCTCGACCAGCGAGACGCGGTCCAGCCCGGCGGTCAACCGGAAGAGCAACTCGGCGGCTTCGGTGTCGCTGATCGTGCCGAGCTGCTGCATTTCCCGCAGCCCGACGGCGAAGACGTTGTTGTAGATGGCCTCATCGACGTTGGCCGTCAGGGTCTTGACCAGGTGTTCGCCCTGGAGGGTCCCGTCGGCGGCGATCAGGGTGAGCTGCTCCTGGTTGCCCGGCTGGCCGGTTTCGTCGTCGTGGCGTTTCAGCCGGAACCGGCCGCTGGGGGCGCCCAGATCGATCGATCCTCCGGGCCGTCCGCCGCGCAGGGGCGGGAAATACCTTCGCCGGGCGGGCGAGAAGCCGTAGAGGACCGAGCGGATGAACTGCAGCAAGGTTGTCTTGCCGGCCTCGTTGGGCCCGTAGAGGACGTTCAGCCCGTCGCAGAGCCCTTCCAGCTTCAGCCCGGTCCAAATGCCGTAACCGTCGATTTCCAGTCCGTTGATTCTCACGATTGCGATTCCTCCCCGCTCAACAGGTCGACGCCCAACCAGGCGGCCTGGCGGAGGACGCGCTGGCGGGTTTGCTTGTCGGCGATGGTCACCGCCGGAGCGGGCACCGACGCGAAGCGTTGGTCGGTGCCGGCGAGATGCTCCTCGGCCAGGTAGGAGTCCAGGTCGAGCGGTTCGGCGGAGTTGACTTGAAGCTGGCGGATGGCGCGGAGGAAATCGCCGCGGATGGTCTCCTGTTCGTACCACTCCGGCGGCAGTGCGGCCGGCAGCTCAACTTCCAGCGAGAGGCTCCAGGCCGCCGGCGGCCCGAAGCCGTACTCGCTCCGCAGCCAGCCGAGCAACTCGGTCGCCAACGTCCCGCGGCGCAACTGCCCCAACAACGGCCCGCTGCCGGCCACCGTCCAGGAGACCAGCAGGTCCACGGCCGGCGTGGTCTCGATCAGGGTCTGCATCCGCTCGCGGAGGAGGGTCTCGAGGTCGTCGCGGGTGGTTACCTCGTCGACCACCACCCGTTGGCTCAACCAGCGCATCACGTCGGTCGGCACCAGGCTGGTTCGCGGCTGCTGCTGGTCGACCTGCACCAACGTGCAGCCGTGGGCACCGTCCTCTTCGGGCCGCCGTCCCTGGGGGCTGCCGGGATAGTGGGCGACCTGCGGCGAGCTGAAGAGCGTGCTGCGGTCGTGCCGGCCTCCGAGGGCCCAGTAGTGGATGCCCCGGGCCTGTAGTGCCGCGGCCTCGGCGGAGCCGTGCACCACGGCGATCGAGAACAGGCCGGCCGGGTCGGCGTCGAAACGGCTCGCCCGAACCTTCCGCTCCCGATCGCGGCTCACGCCGATCAGGCGTGCCAAGGGCACTGCGTCCCGCTGGTGCACAAACTCGTCGAGTCGGCCTCGGGGGAAGCGACGGACGTTCTCGGGCAGGGTGATCGCCGAGGGCCAGGCATCGGGCGGGTCGGTGCGTCCGCCGGCCCAGTAGACGGGGATCTCGCGCTGGGCCAGCCGGCCGAACTGCTCGACCAGGAACAGCGGCCCCCTGGGACCGGTATGCTGCGGATTGAGGACGTCGCCGGAGAGGACCAGGAACTCGGCCTCTTCGGACAGCACGGTTTCAAAGACCCGCTGGGCGGCCCAATAGGGCGCCTCGAGAAACAGTTCCCTCAGATGGTCGGGAACCTCGGCCACGCCCCGCGGCGGCTGCTCCAGGTGAAAATCGCCGGCATGGACGAAGCGGAAAGGCCAGTTCGACATGGGCGCCTCCGTGCGCAGAGATTCCACGGTCCCACCCCGGGCGGTCGGGCGCCGCCGGTGCGGGGGACGCAATCAGCCGCGTAGTGTATCCGGGTTGGCAGAACGGTTCTACAGCGGTTCTTGCGGTCCGGGAGGCGTATGCAAAGAAGGATAGTGTGCATCGGCAACAAGATGGGGGGAATAGGAAGTGCAGGAAAATCGATTCGGCGGCTCTCGGCAGCGATCAGTTCTGTGCTGACGGGACGCTGCGCCTAGCCTGGCCGAGACGGTGTGGGCCTGGTATCCTCAGCGGGGGGAGGGATCGACTGTGAATCACCGACAGGATCCCCGTCAACGCGGCAATCCCGGCGCGATCGTCCTGCTGGTCGGCCTGTTCGCGCTGGTCGACTTGATCACATGGCCGGTGCTTGAGAAGAGCAATTCTGCGGAATTAGCCATGCTGTTTCTGGGGGCGGCCGCCGGACAAGGCGGTCTTCTGGCCAGTTGGGCGGTCCTCGGTCCTCACCGATTGCTCGTGCGAATGCCGGTCAGTCTTCTGGTGACGACGTTGCTCTGGGGCGTGTTCCTCTTGGGCATGGCGATGGTCGGCATCCCCGACATTCGTGAACTCGCCAGAGGGACGCTGATGTTGCCACTGATCCTCCTGGCCGTCCAGTTTCCCTTGTGGATTCTGAAGATGGCGACCGGTTGGCGGATCGTGGTTGGTGGTACGCAAGAGTCCGCATCGTCGGAAGAACTCCGACAGTTCGGCTTGCAGCACATGCTGGGTACAACTACTCTCGTCGCGGTGGCACTCGGGCTGGCCGGCCTGGGCCTGCCTCGCGTCGACGAGCCCAACATGAATGCGAATCCCACGCTATGGTTGGGTTTGATGTTCGCTTGCCTGATCCTTTCCGTCTTGAGCGCGTTTTCGATATTGCCCTGTCTTTGGGCTGCATTCGTGGCCCGCAACAAGGCAGCCGGTGCCGTGGCAATCGGAATCTACGCGGTGCTGATGAGCCTTCTGGTGGTGGCGGTCATTTCTGCAACGGGAGGCCCCGGCCCCCCGAGCGAAGGCGTGAGGCTCTTCGTGCTGTTCCACGGCGGCTTGGCGTTTGTGTTGCTCGGCGGCCTGCACCTTGCCCGGCTCTGCGGCTACGTGTTGCTGCGGCCCGGCCGGATCCGGCCGCCGGTAAGGCCGACAGGTTCGTCGCCTTTCGCCGATTCAAGCGATCCCTTGGCGCCGCCCAAATCTTGACGTGAGACGGAGCACGCCGACGTCGGGCAGGGACGATCTGCTAGTCTTCGAGCCGCTTGCGGAGTTGCTCCAGACGGACCGGAGCATCCGGATCTTCTTTCAGTTTACACAGAGGCGGTAGTTGTTGGTTGACGTAATCCCAATCCAACTTGCCTGCCTGGCAGATCAGGATGCCTTCCACGGCGTTCCAGTCCCTTGGCCGGCCGGCAAATGCCTTCAGCACGAGAAGATCCTCGGCCGAGCACGTGATCAGAGAGACCTCGGGAGTGAACGCGAAGGCCGAGGCCCGCTCGATCATGTGTTCTTCGAACGGGATCCCGGCCAGTCCGACGTCGATCGACCGCTCGTTGGAAGCACTGATCAGCAAGACCCGATTCTCCAGCGCGAACCGAGCGGCGTCGGGGATGCGGGCAGTGAACCGGGAGAGGATTGGCTCGATGTACTCCCGTTCGTTGCCGAAGCCGGCCAACAGGCTGATATCCACGTCCTGCGTGGCCTGCGGCTCTCCCCAGCGGAGGACGGCCAGGCCACCAATCACGCAGAATCGCCAGCCACGCTGGGCGAGGAACTCGTGCATCTCCCGGGCGGCCTGGAACAGCTCGTTCATTGCCTGGCCTTCTGAAACAGGCGTTGCTGTTCGACCAGGCCGCTGGTGGTGCGTGGCTTGGCAAACCTGGAGCCGATCTGCAACAACGTCTCGATCGCCTTGATGCGTTGTTGATGGGTCATGGCGCGAAGTTCGCGGCGGCGGATGGCCTCCAACTGGGGCCCCGCTTTGGCCCAATTCTCGACCCAGGCCCTGGTTCGGTGCTGGTCTTGATCTTGCATCGTGGACCCCTGCAAGTGCGGCGGATTCCAGGCTACCGTAGTATATGCCCGAACAACCAGATGGGCAATTCGGTTGAGGGCGTTGGGTCCCTGGCCCCGAGAGCCGTTGGCTGCCGGCCTTGACGCATTTGGGACGGGCACCCTATACTTGGTTGAGGGTATCCGGGAATTTCCGGACACTCTCACTTAGTTGCGTACTCCGCTGGGGGGTCGAGTTGGGCAGGTCGAGGGCCTGCAACTCCCCGTCACCAAAGTCGGCAAGGACCACCGGACATGAAAGGCGAGCGGCGACACGAGCTGGAAAGGAACGAGCTGGCCGATTGGCTGACCAACACGTTCGAGGATATCAAGCCCTTCCAAAATGCGCTCCTGGGAGTGGTGCTCCTGCTGGTTGTCGCGCCGCTGGGATACTGGTGGTGGTCTGGCCAGTGGGCCGGGAGGAACGCCGCAGGCTGGGACGCGGTTTACCAGGCACTTTCCGAAGGCGACTTGAATCGCGCCGACTTGGAAGCCGTCAAGGACGACTACCCCGACACCGACGCGGCCGACTGTGCCCGCGTCATGGCTGCCGATATCCGTGTGGCCGTAGGGTGCGACATGCTGTTCATCGACAAAGCCGCCGCGAACAGCGAACTGCGCCAAGCCGTGCAACATTATATGGCGGTCCGCCAAATCACCCCACGTTGGTGGGACGTAGTGAGGATTCTTCGACACAACTTCACAACCATGCCTTGGTACGCGAAGGGGCTGATTACGGCACTCGTCGGGTTGATAATACTCGGTCTGCTGTCCGTCCCCTTCATGCTGGGCGGCTACCTGGCGAGAAAGGTGGGCAGGCCGGGCTACGGGGTGAACATCGGCCTGGTGCTATTCTGCACCGCAGCCGCCCTGATGGTCGTGATGGCCAGCGGGCTGCCGCAGGTGGTTGACTCTCCGCGCGTCGGCGCGCTCCGCCAGCGCGCCACCTTCGGCCTGGCACGGGCGCGCGAATCGCAGGGCAGCCTGGAAAAGGCGATGGAACACTACCAGGAAGTCGGCCGCAACTGGCCCGAAGGGGCATACGCCGCCGCTGCCGCCCGCCGGCTGGAGGACCTCAAGAAGACGGATACCAAGCTGCTCTACGATCGGTTTGCCAAATTCGACCCCAAGCCGCTCTCGTCCCCGGGGCCGGGCGGACCCGGCGAGCGTCTTCCTTTCGAACTCGACAGCCTGCCCGACGACGGGTCGCTGTTTGAGCCCAAGTTGCCCGGCCTGCAAGAGAAGGGGGTCGAAGACGACAAACCACAAGACTCGCCCGATACGCCCGCCAAACCGGCCGACACCCAGCCGGAGGGCACCAGCACGGAGCCAACCGACAAAGAGCCAACCGACAAAGAGTCAACCGACACGGAATCGACCGACCCGGAGGCAACTAGCCCGGAAAAAGCCGAACCGGACGGTCCTGTCGAACCTCCGGTGGAGAAGGGCGAGTAACCGGCGGCCCAGGCGAGGTCCCCGCTTTAGCATGTCGCGCCAGCAGCTTTCCTCCGAGCCGGTCGAGGTCGTGGTGGAGGCGTCCGAGTCGGGCCAGCGGCTGGACGCCTTCCTGGCCCGCCACTTCACCGACTACAGCCGGGTGCATCTTCGCCGGGCGATCACGGCCGGCGGGGTGAAGGTCGACGACCGCGGTGGAAAGCCCGCCTACCGGCTCAGGCCCGGACAGCGGGTGAGCATCGTCCTCCCGGAAATCCCCCGCCAGGCCCCGCGACCGGAAAACATCCCCCTGGAGGTGCTCTATCAGGACGAGCACCTGGTCGTGGTCAACAAGCCGCCGGGGATGGTGGTGCATCCGGCGCGGGGGCATTGGTCGGGCACACTGGCGGGTGCCTTGCAGTATCATTTCGGTCCGGGCTTAAGCAGCAGCGGTGGCGCTGCCCGGCCGGGCATCGTCCACCGGCTCGACCGCGACACCAGCGGCGTGATCCTGGTCGCCCGCAGCGACCAGGCCCACGCCAAGCTGGCCGCGCAGTTCGCCGCCCGGTCGATCGAGAAGGAATACTTCGCCCTGGTGGTCGGCGGTCCGGATCGCGATCGGGACTTCATCGAGCGGTCGATCGGGGTGCATCCCCGTCAGCGCGAGAAGATGGCCATTCGCCGCGAGGAGTCGGCCAGCCGGTCGGCGGAGACGTTTTACGAGGTGCTGGAGCGTTTCGAGGGGTTTGCGGCGTTGAAGCTATTGCCGAAGACGGGCCGCACGCACCAACTCCGCGTGCACTTAAGCCACATCGGCTGTCCGGTGCTCTGCGATCGCCAGTACGGCGGCCGGGGGCGGATCACCCGCGGCGAGATCCGCCGCGACCCGGAAGACACGCTGGTGCTGCTTGATCGTCAAGCGCTGCACGCGCGGCGACTGAAGTTCGCGCATCCTTCCACCGGCCGGCCGCTTCAGATCGAGGCCCCGCTGCCGGGGGACGTCTCGGCTGTGCTGGCCGAGTTGCGGGCCTTCCGCGCCACATAGGCACACAGCCCGCGACAGAGTCTCACCTGCTGGACCCGACGGCCTCTCATGTGGCGTCGCCCGCACCGCCGCTGATGTGCCCGTTGCGTCTGCGGAAACGGAGATGAAGGCGCACGCCTACGGCCACCACGAACAGCAGGTAGGCAGCCACCCAGACCCAGAAATCGGCGGGCATCCGCACGCGCGGGGCGAGGTTCGCGCGGAATGCCCCGTCGGCGGTGGCAATCAGCAACATCATCGTGGCGTTGCTGATCCACAGCGTGGACTGCGAAACGTAGGACAACGACTCCCCGCGCCGCTGCGGGGCCAACCAGTAGTCCTTGCTCGGCATGCGCAGCAGCCCCGCCGGCATCACGCTGACGCCGAGGCTCATCGCCAGCAGAAACAGGCTCAGCCCGCCGAATGTGATCGCGTATATCTTGAAGAACGATTCTTTCGCCAACCAGGCGTCCGGGTCGCCGCCGAGGCCAAAGTGCGAGGCCATCACGGCCGGCAGCTTGGGATAGTAGTAGAGCGCGTGCACCGCCGCAGCCACCAGCAGCAGCAGACACCACACCAGCAGTGCAGAGGAACGCAGACGCATGGAAACCACCTTCCCAAAGCCGCCCACGGACGCCAGCCCAACACCGGACGTCCCCACCGGTCTATTCGCCGGGGGGCGGAAAATCTTGTGGAAGAGCGGGTGCCGAGTACGATCTTTTTCCCGTTATCCCAGCCGCAACCGCAGCAGGGAGCGAGAGTCCCGGTCGACGCCGTGGAGCGATCCCTTCAGATTTCAGCAGCCCGTACGCGGTGCTCGGTACCCCGTACTCGGTACTCCGTACTCAGACCCCGCGGCCGCCCGCGACAACTTCATCTCGGCCTGTCCGCGGGCAGAGGACGTTTGCCGGGCGGTGCTTACCTACCTCTCGCGCCGTCGCCACGCAGGCAGACAACCTGCTGCGCCACCCGGCGGTTGCGCCACCAGTTATCAACGCTCCAGCGTAACACTCCCCGATCGGTAGTCGCACGTGAAGCGAAAACGGTTGAGCAGATCACGCCCGAGCACGGACGGGAGCCGTAGGATACGCGATGCCTCCGTAGGAGGTAGCTGATCCAGATCGTGCTGCGCAACCCACAGTTCGAGCCGTTCTGTCAGGTCGCCTTCGTCTGAGGCCCAAGTCACATCGACTGCTGGAATGGAGAACGACCGAACGCTCCCGCCAATTCCCACAATCGGCAGCGTCGACGGTTCGAAGGTACTGGGTGGAATCCGCAAGGTTCGCACGTCGCGATCAAGCAAGATCGTGCGAGACGCACCGGTGTCTGCGAGCATCCAGACCATACCCTCAAAGCCAGCCGATCGCAGATAGACGGCAAAATGGGGCGCATCGCCGATAAACCGGCCTCGAACAATCAAAGGATCATCTCCAAAGGCTCGCGGGTAACGTACTCGATGCACGAATGGGAAGGATCCGAAAGCCTTGCCAGCAAGGCGTCCAGATCCGGGTCGCTGGCAACCACCTGCCCGCCCTGTACGGCAATCCATTGGTCGGAGAATTCCTTCAGCAGCAGTTCCCAATTGCCGTTTACCCAAACGTGGTCCTCCTCGAAACCCCTCAGCTTCCTGGTGAGCTGGTCACTCATTTCTTTCCTCCCACGGGAACGTCAACTCTGGATCAAGTCGTTGTCCTAAGGATGGTGTCTCCAACGGCTTTGGCACGCGGCATCCAGGAGGTCTTTTCGGTACTGCACGGCGACGGCCGCAACGCCTCGGCCACTGAATTGTAAACAGGACTCTTCTTGGTGCAATCTGCTGGGCTCTCGCTGCCGGTGAGATGTTTGTACAGATCTCCGAGATTCTCCTGCAAGTCTTCCAGGGTTTCGCCCTGGGTCATGTAGTCCGGGTACTCTTCGAAGTAACCCAGCCACGTGCCTTCGTCTTGCCAGTGAACGTATCTTGCCGTGTCCATGCCAGGATTCTGCCGCAGGAAGGATTGACCACAATTCGACACGTGCTTGCCAAACAACACGATTATACACGATAGGGGTGGGCGCGGCAAACCGTGTTGCTGCTCTTCGTTCGGCGCGCGTGTCCCGACCCCGCCGAGAGGGCCGACCGGCCGGCTCCCCCGCCAGCCGCCGTCGCGAAAGCCGCGCTCAGACGCATGTCTCGGTAAGCCGCACTGCGTACTCGGTACTGAGTACACAGTACCCAGTACTCGACCACGCGACCCGCCCCCCCAACAGATCACCGATCCGCCTCCCCAGTCGAATCTCCGTACCGCGTACTCAGAGCCTGTGAAAAAATTCCGGACGCGCACCTGAAATCAAGGAGGATGTCTGGACACGAGTCCGGGATTGCGCTAA
>CAZUAM010000115.1:0-14015 GCA_964618095.1 uncultured Planctomycetaceae bacterium
AGCCTTCCGGCCTCCTCGCGCGGAGGCCCTTGCCAATCCCCACCGCCCCCCCTATACTCATGGCGGTCCGCCTCCTGGCCAGCCCTCTCGATCGGCCCCAAAGTCCAACTGACCTCTACCTCTCGGCCCGCCCGCGCCAACCGCCAAACCTGCGGCGAGTGATACGATGCCCTACGAACTGGCCGTCGAAACCGCCACTGCCCAGCATCCCATTCGTTTTCGGCTCCGCGACGAGCACGGGCGACACCTTGGCGAAAATCAATTGGTGTTCCACGAGCACCGCCAGGCCCTCTGGGAAGGGCTGTTCGACACCCGGCAGTACGTCCAGCGATACACCGGCAGCATGTGCCGCGAAGGCCAAGCGGAGCCGGCCACCGCCGCACAGCTCATCGACGACCTCGGCGTCTTCCTCGGCCAGAAGGTGCTCGGGCCGGAGATCTTCGATCGCCTGGCCAGGGACCACCGCCGGCGGACCCTCCTGGTCCGCCTGCCGGCCGCCGGCGTCGACCCGCTGGCCGCCGCCTTCGCCCGCGTGCCCTGGGAGATCGCCCGGGGCGGACCGGCTCAGCCGCCCCTCTTGGAGCGGAACCTGCTAGTCCGGGCGGTCACCGACGACATGCCCCCCGGCAACGGCGACGCAGCCACCCACTCCGCCGAGACCGAACCGTATTGCGCGGTCTGCTCGCAAGGCGAGCGAGCCCCACCTTTTCCGGTACTCATACCGCCTCAAGTTCGATGTGCGGGTCGAGAACCTTCAAGTCCTTGGCGAATCGTTGCTTTAGAGTCGCCTGGAATTCCTGGCAGCGTTTTATGTCGTCTCGGTCGAAAAGCACTCTCCCGCGTTGCGCCACGATCTCGCTGGCTCCCCGCGCGTCAAGCAGAGCCATCGCAGCCTTGAGCGTCCGGTCTACCGAGCCGACCCGCTCGCGAATGGTCCTTGGCGGTGTGCCCGGGGCGATACCCCAAAAGTACCCGCCCTCACGGAAGTACTTGGGACGCTGGGGATCCCCCAACCAGTCCTTGAAGACTGGGTGTTCGATTATCCTGCGAACCGCCATTTCAAGCTCCCGGTCGGCCTTCTCTTGTGACACCTGGTCTGAAGGTTTCAGCGCCGCAGCGGCGGCCAAGCCAGCCGCCGTGAGCCGATAGACTCGGCGTCCAACACGCTTAAAGAGACCGCGATCCACGATGCCTTTCTGGTCGCCTCCCCGTGACCCGATCTCCTTTTGCATCTTGTCCGAGTCCGGATACTCCTCTTCGTAGCCGCGAAGCCCCCACGCCCCTTTATCGTTCTTCCATGCGCAAACGGCCAAGTCTTCCATAGTGAAATCTCTGTTGCAGTCCGCATCGGTCAACTGAACCGCTGCAAGCAGCACTTGGTCTTTAAGTCCGAGACCTTTCAAATCCATGGTTAGTCCAGACCTCCTCGCGTCAGCACGTATTGATTCAGTTTTTCCCACATCGGCTCTGCAACTTGAACTTCGTACCTTTCCACAGCGGCTTTGTGACTTGCCCACAGGTCCTTTCGTTCCTCTGTGCCTTTACTGATGAATTCCTCTTGCATGTGAACTTGAATCACCATCTCGACGAGCTTGTTTGCGTGGAAAGATCGCCATAATTGAGGATCTTCGTTCCGACGGCCGAAGAAAAACAAAGCCGCTGGGCTCTCCACATTCAGCCACCAGACGTTGTTTACATAATCAGTTGCTTCCTGCCATAGCGCTGGTTGCTCCAGGTCTCCTTGTCGGATCTCACCTGTTTCAGGATCCTTGTCCCGTCCTGTCAATAGCAGTCTTGGGAATCCTTCTCCGCGGCGCAACTTGTCCGGGTTGTCAACAACAGTAACCTCGGCGCGAATCCGTGCCCAGACTCCGCCTTTTGTCAGGTCCCCCGCGCCGGCGCTGATACTTGTCCGACCGAGCCTATTTCCCGTAACCCAGCCGCTGGGATGAATCCGAACGATGAGCGGGTCGGGGGCATCGTGTTCCCAGTTCAGATACACGTTTGTTGCCCGAATCCCCTCGTCGTTGGTCACCTCAGCAACGATTTGCTTGCGCCGGCCGAGCGGGATTTGAAGTGTTCTCGGTGTCAACAACACGTGATCAATCTGCCAAACGTCTGTTCGAATGCGACGCGATTCCAGGGATCCCCCTGCCACGGATACCCATACCTCACATGTTCCTTTGCCCTTGGCTTCCGCAAAGTCCTCTTTCACAAATTCAACGATCTGACGGTCACTCGAGTGCCATTCCAACTCGGCTTGAGGTACAGCTCGGCCCGCGGTGTCGCGCACCTGGGGCTTGAGCATCTGCGCCAAATGGAGCTGAACACCTCGTCCGATTCGAAGCGTCTCGGCCCCATCCCACTGTAACTCAATTGTCTCCGGAACGGTCCCGCGTTCTCCCCCGCCACCGCCTGCGCCACCGCCGCCTCCTGTTCCACCCGTGCCCCCGCCTCCGGCCCCACCTTCTCCCAGGCTCGAACTGGGAAGAAAACGGTTCTTGAAGTTGTCAAGTCGGCGGTTCTCTTCGTGAACTTCGTCCAACTGCTCTTGGTCCAGTTCGTGGCGCCTTCGCTCGTTGATCTCTCTGGCCAATTCGTGGATCCTCTCCGCGACGAAACGATCCACGGCTTCCAATAGTGGCCCGTCATTGGGCCGAACACGTCCCAGGGCAACGTAATCTGGCTCCAGTGCTGCGAGTTCCACCGTGGCATAGATGAACTGCGAACCGGGGACCGTCGGCACTACTTCCCCGACCGTCTTTGACCCAACCATCTGAAACTCGGTTTTGTACGTGACTTTCCAGCGTGCCTTTAGCTCCTTGTAGGCTCGAGGCATGTTATCGGCTGATGTATACAGGACTAACCGGCCCTTTGGGTGCTGCCCGTCTAACGTTGTTGATTGAGGCTGCCCGCTGTCGTTCGGCAGTTTGTCGGGGATTTCGTGGACGAGCGGCTCTTCAAAACCGGGATGTGGAGCGATGGGATCCAATTCAAGGGGTCTGCCCCCGTTCAGCAGGCGCCCGTTGTGGATAGCGTAGAGGCGAAGTTGCTGTACGGCTAAGGTAGATTGATCATGGCGCAGCAGCTTGTGCAGCAGGTCGTCCACGTCGATCCGATCTCTGTAAAGTCGCACGGGCTCGACACCTTGCACGAGCGTAAACGCATTACGCTCGTGGATCGCCTGCTGAAGCTCATCTGGGAGCTCATCGACTCTAACATCGTAAGCTTTGAGGGCACGCTCAAGGATTGGCTCCCACGGCCCGATTTCAAGATCGCAACCTGAAGCCACGTCAGGCATGAAGCCGGGTGTCCCTCGTTCAACAGTGTCGGGAGACCCCTCGAATCCCTTGCAGTTTTTCCGTTGGTCACGCACGCCAAGGATCGTGGCAGCACCTTGGAACATCTTGAACATGTACGCTTTTCCACCATTACCTTGCGTTTCTTCTTCGGGAAGATCCGACCCCCGTGAAGCCGCATCGGGATGTTGCCATTTGCTCCACCAGGTCACGTCTTCCAGCGTGGCGCCGCCCACGTCCAGGAGACCCATCCGAGCAGGTCCATCAGTCTCCCCATCCTTCAACAACAGCACTGCGCCGCGGTGACGTTCATCCACATTTGCTCGATCCGGCTGGTAGGCTCGCCGTGCGTTCTTCAACCACTCGGCCAAACCCTCATCATGAGTAGTGACCCATCGCGTGAGTGCGGTGAGTGTCCCGAGTTCATGGAATTCAATTTGAGAGTCGCGTTCAATGGCCATCTCCATGCTTCCTTTTTCCGGACAGTCTATGTTATCCGTTGTGCAGTCACAGTTCACACCACAGTCGCATACCACGCGAAACGACATCACGGGGCGCGAGATACCCCTGGCGCCCCTTCTTGTCAACCATTTGTTTGGCGCGCAGAAGTGCCACCGTTAGGTACACCTGATAAATCGGCACCGAAAACCCCTGGGCCTCCAACTCCTCCGCAACGCGCTCACAAGTGAACAGCCTCTTGCGTCCGCTCCCCGCATTGCCAATTGTCTGAATGATTTGTTCGTATATGTTCTTGGGGATCTTGTGCACATACTCTTGGCTTTCCTTCTTGGACCACCCGACTTTGTGAAGCACACCGTCTTGCACGTGAAACTTCGGATAGTCAAGCGCTTTACGTTTGCGTCGCATCCTGCCAGCGCGTGCCCCGGGCGCGTCCGGCGGTCTCGCGTTTGTCGAACGGGGCTTCTCATCACCTTGTTGGGGAAGGAGTTCCTCAGCCATCTCACGCACGCGACCGGCTACCGTTCGGGCGAGGTCGATGCCGTCGTAATCGCCAGCCTTCGCAGCTTCGACAATGAGATCGCGAAGCCGTTTCTCAGCTCCTTGAACCCAGTCCCGTATCTCTTGGTCGATTCGAGTCATGCCATTATTATAGCTTCACTTTACAGAAGTCAATAGCCAATACGCATATTTTCGCAATAGGTCGTGGTTTCTGCTGCCCTTCAATACCTCCTGAGTTAAACACACGGCCCCTCACACTACGTAAGCGTGCCGAATCGTTTAAGGATTGTCGGCTGCGCCGAGACATAGCGCCCGCAGCTCCGGTTCCCCGCTAGCGGCGGGACAATCGCGAGGGACCCCAGGCCAGAACAGTCAGGGCAAAAATTCGCGCACCCACGTAGCGAAGCCCCGGGCGCACGCCACCCGATTGGGGCCGCCTCAATCCGGGCTTAATTCACCCCACATGTGACCTTAATCAACCCCACCTTAATCCCGCTTAGGTCGACCCGCCGACAAGACCGAAGCCCGTAACATTTTGAAATCAAACGGCTTACGCTCATCCTCCCGCACCATCAGCCGCCGTAAGTCCAATGACTCCAAACCCAGCAAAAACCCGTCCTGCACAGATCGTCGTAACCCTTTGCCATGCCAAGTCTTAATGCCCAATCGCGCGCCCTTTGTGCACCACACCCTCCATCCGTTGGTCCTCAACTGTACCTCATTCTAATCGACGTAAGTGCAAATCTCAAGGTAACTTATTGACCATCTGCCCCGCCGGCAAAGGAATTGCAGAAACACAACCGCGGCCAGCTTCCCATTTTCTCCGCCGCCAACCCAGCTCGGGCCCCAAACCGGGTGGCCAGAAACTCGCGCTGAACCGCCGCCTTACAGCCCGTACACTGGCAAGATCTCCCCAACCCCCGCCCACCCTCCTGCGAGGCCCCAGATGCGGCTGCCCGAGATTACCGCCCTACAGTTCGCCCTGCTCAGCCTGTTGCTTGCCGGCGAGAAGACCGGCCGCGACCTCCGCCGGCAGCTTCAAGACTGCGGCGGCCCCCGTACCCCCGCCGCCTTCTCTCAGCTTATGGCCCGCTTGCAAGACGCCGCCTACGTCCATGCCCGCCGCAGCACCCCGACCGCCCACAGCCAACAAACCCTTCGCGAGTCCCGCTACCGCCTCACCGACCTCGGTCTGATCGTCTGGCAGGCCACCCGACGCTTCTACAACGCCTTCGACCCGCCCCCGCCCGATCTGGAAGTCGTGCCCACCGACGAGGCCCAGTTCGCCGACCGCCACCCGACGGAGCGCCGCAAGCTGGTTAAGCAGAAGTACGCCCGGGCAATGCAAAAGGCATTCCGGCACATGCAGCGGGAGAGGCACCCGTAGCGCCGGCGGGCAGTCTCACGCCGGAAGTCGCCTCGGACTGCTATGGCGGCTTTTCCAGGACCAGGCCCAAGCCCTTGACCGACAGCATTGCGGAGATTGGCTGGGACATCGACGACCAGGCCGAGCGGTATCTCAAGTGGTGGCAGACCGGCGCGCACTCGGTCAACGGCCGCTGCTTCGACATCCGCAACACGACGATCGCTGCTCTCCATCGGTTCCAGCAGTCCGGCGACGCGCGGACTTCCGCTGATCCCTCGGAGCACGCCAGCGGCAACGGGTCGATCATCCGTCTGGCACCGGTGCCGATCCGCTACTGCTACATGTTCCCAGACGGAATCGGCGACGACGCCGACACCACCGGTGCCGTCTGCGGCCAGCTTGCAGGGGCCTGCTGGGGCGAGCCGGGGATTCCTGTAGAATGGCGGAAGGAGTTGGCACGTGGCGATATGATCGAGGGGGCGCTCAGTGGGCTGTTGGGAGGCTGATCATGACGGTGATTTTCAGAGTAGCTGGTCTCTTTCTAGTTGGTGCTCTGCTGCTGGGCGGCTGCGGCCGGACCGAGGAGTTCGAGGGAGCAGACGGAAGGTCGCAGAATGGGTCGCAGGCCCAGCCGGAGGGTGACCCCGAAACCCCCGGCTCGACACGCGTCGTACACTCGGCCACTCTACCGGCCGGTTTGATTCAGCCTGGGGATCTCCGCTATCTGGGGGCCTTCAGTCTGCCCGGGGGCTCTGGCGGATCGAATTGGGAGTACAGCGGCTACGCGATGACCTACTATCCCAAGGGCGATCCGGACGGACCGGACGACGGCTATCCCGGCTCGATCTTCGCATTGGGCCACGACCATCAGCAGATGGTGTCCGAAATCAGCATCCCCGTCCCGCTAATCTCGGCCAAAAAGAACCTGAACGATTTGGATACCGCCGCGACGCTGCAGGAGTTTCACGACATCCGAAACGCCCGCTTCGGCGATCTGGAGATTCCCCGAGCGGGGCTGGAATACCTACCGCCCCAGGGGGCGCAAACGACGGGCAAGCTGCATTTCTGCTGGGGGCAGCATTTCCAGTTCGAGCGAGAGCCGTCTCACGGCTGGTGCGAGTTGGACCTCTCTTCCCCGAAGCCCGCCGGACCGTGGCACTTGGGCGACTACACCAACTACGTGACCAATGACTATCTCTTCGAAATCCCGAAAGCCTGGGCCAACGCCCACGCGCCGGCATTGCGTCTCGCGACGGGTCGATTTCGCGATGGGACGTGGGGAGGACTGGGGCCGGCCCTGTTTGCCTACGGACCGTGGACCGAGGGCAATCCGCCGGCAAGAGGCGCGACCCTCCGCAACGTGAAGCCCCTGTTGCTATACGGTGCTGCGGTAAGCGGGACCCCGGAACTGGAGATCTCCTCGAAACGGAAGATGAAGACGTTCAAGGAGGCCGATGAGTGGTCGGGCGGGGCGTGGCTGACCGCCGGCGATAAATCGGCAGTGGTCTTCGTTGGAACCAAGGCGACGGGTAAGTGCTGGTACGGGTTTGCCAATGGTGTCGTCTATCCCACCAGCGGCGACGCGGACGAGAAATACCCTGAAGTGCCGCCGTGGCCGTTTGATTCGCGTGGATGGTGGTCGGAAGGGATCACGGCCCAAATCATCTTCTACCGCCCCGACGACTTGGCCGCCGTCGTGCGTGGCGAGAAGGAGCCCTGGGAGCCCCAGCCGTACGCCTCGCTCGATATCGACCGGCACCTCTACGACGCGGGCTTCGATCACGAGCGACAGAAGCGCTATCTTCTCGGGGCGGCCGCCTTCGATCGCGCCCGGGGCATCCTCTATCTCGTTGAGCGAAGGGCCGACGACGAGAAAAGCCTAGTTCACGTCTTCAAGGTCCGCTAGCCCGCCATGGGAAGAAAACGGCCGAGAAGGTGGACCTCCCCAGAATGCGCCGAGCGGCCAATCGACCTTGACCTTGCTGGCTACATGACGGAGACTTGAGTCGTAACCGGGGCGTGAACAGCCGCCAAACCCAACTGCCGCCGGGGAGAATTCAGCCGTGGCCAGGAAAGAGATCGTCCGGTCCATCTCCAAGGACCTGGGCCTGACTCAACTACAGACCAAGAAAATCGTCCAGATGGTCTTTGACGCCATCTTGCAAACCCTGGTTGAAGAGGGCCGGGTAGAGCTTCGCAACTTTGGCGTCTTTGAGGTGAAGCGAAGGGCCCCCCGAAAGGCTCGCAACCCGAGGACGGGCGAAACGGTCTTCATAGCGGAAAAATCCGTGGTCACGTTCAAGCCGGGGCAGATCATGCAGCGGCGCGTCAAGGCGCTGGGGCACGGCAATGACGGCGCCGCCAACGGAGCAGACTCCCCGAGCCAGCTTCCTTGAGGGGCGATATCGAGCCGACCACACGGAGTGCTTGAGGCCGTCTTCAGCTGACGGCGGACCAGGTTGTGGATTTCGAGCTGCCGCCGAAGATAAAAGCCAAAGAGACCAGCGTCAACTACGAGAAGTTCGTCGAAGAGCACGCAGACGACGTTTTCGAGCTGGAGGCGATACCACCGGAAGACTTGCAGGAGATCCTCCGGCAGCCGATCGACGGCGTGATCGACATCGACAAGTTCAACCGCGAGATCGACCGGGAGAAGAAGGACGCCACATTCCTGGAGGCGACTCGTCGAGAAGTCTACAGCGTGTTGAGCGGAATTGCAGGGGAAGAGGAGGAAAGGGCGTCGCGCAAGTGGAGTGGTTCGCACGAGGCCCTGGAGGTTGCACATGCATCCCATCCAAGATGAGGATCCGAAACAAGAACCATCGCTCCTCGACCGGGCGATGGAGTATCACCGCCGCGGCTGGTCAATCATCCCAATCAAGCCCGGGACCGAGAAGCCGGCCTGCCGATCATGGAAGCCCTTTCAGGATGAGCGGCCAGACACTGGAATTCGAACATTTGATGAGACGGCGAGAATCCATCGGTTGGCAGTTAGCAAGTCCTGCCGCTTCAGATTCAGAAAACCATGGGCGCTGTGATTGGGGCGTGTTCGTCCGTTGTTCCCGACTGCAAGCGCCCGCTTTTTCCGGATTGCTGCCGGACGAGTGGCTCAAAGCTCCACCGGAAGCATGTCGGCCGTGGTCCCGGTGAACACTTGCAGACGCCTTCGACTTCATTTAAGCTGTTGTTCACGTGAACCTCGACGGCCACGTACCGCGTGTAGAACGGTACGACTTGCAGAACCAGCCCGACGAGAGGCACAGCCTTGTCGACGCACAGGTGAACATCAGGTGGTTCGCAAGAGCGTGATGATGTCCTTGCGAGAGTGGGCGCAGAAGACCGGTGACAAGTCGATTAGTGCGTAGCCGTAGAGCAAGCATCTCGCTTGCTCGGATCGAATGGCCTGAAACCTCAATCCTGATAAGCGGCACGAACGAAGCCATGAAGCGCGTCTTGATTCTCGCTGTAATCATGCTGGCGACCGCCGGCCGCGGAGCCTTCGCGGCAGAGCGTCCCAACATCATCGTCATTTTCACCGATGACCACGGCCATGCCGATATGTCGTGTGAGGGAGTTCTGGATGACATTAAGACGCCGCACATCGATTGGCTGGCGGCCGGTGGAGTGCGAATGGCGTCGGGGTACGTCACGGCTCCACAGTGCGTGCCGTCGCGGGCCGGGCTGCTGACCGGAATTTCGCAGAACCGCTTCGGCGTAGAGAGCAATGGCGCGAATCTCGACGGCTTCAATGCGGAACTGACCATCGCCGAGCGTCTGAAGAAAGCCGGCTACGCCACCGGTATGATCGGCAAGTGGCACCTCGGACCGATCCGGGAGATCGGAACTCACGGATTCGACGACGTATTTGCCAAGAACAGTAACCGGCCAGGTTGGGCGAACTACGCGTTGGACGGCACGGACCGTGGACCCGGCGCAGAGAAAACCGGTTTGTATCACCTCGATGCGTGCAGTCAGGCCGCGCGAGCCTTTATCCAGCGGCATCACGACCGGTCGTTCTTTCTGTATCTCGCTTACCGGGCACCGCATGTACCGTTGGACGCCCCGGAAAGATATCTGAAACGGTTTCCCGGTGAAATGCCCGAGCGACGCCGGCAAGCACTCGCCATGCTCTCGTCCATCGACGACGGCGTGGGGGGAATTCTCAAGTCGCTTCGTCAGTACAGCCTCGAAGAACGGACGCTGATCTTCTTCATCGGCGACAACGGAGCGCCTCTGAAGATTCACAAGCTGGACGCACCCGGCGGCGGTCCCGGCTGGGACGGCTCGCTCAACGATCCGCTCAACGGCGAAAAGGGGATGCTGACCGAGGGCGGGATTCGCGTGCCGTTTGTGGTTTGCTGGAAAGGCACTCTGCCTGCGAGACGGGTCTACCAGCATCCGGTGACTTCGCTCGACGTCGCGTCAACCGCGCTCGCCGCGGCCGGGTTGCCCGCCGACAACCGACTGGACGGTGTGAATCTGGTTCCATTCCTTTCGGGCAAACAGGCCGGCGCTCCGCACGAGTTCCTCTGCTGGCGGTGGGTGGCTCAGTCGGCGATCCGCGAAGGCCGGTGGAAGCTGCTGCGCGGCGGCGACCGGGAATACCTCTATGACCTTAATGCGGATCGTGAGGAAAAGCACAACGCACTTGCAGCCAACCCGGAGATCGCCCAGCGTCTGCGCACGAAGCTGAGGGCCTGGGCCGCCGAAATGCAGCCGCCCGGTCTGGCGATCCGGCCGATGGCGGCGACCTGGGACGATTACTTCGACTTTTACCTCGAAGGAAAGCCGCCGCCGGCAAGGACTTCGCCCTCTGACACGCCGCCAACTACAGGTTCGCTGCAGGGCTGGATCGCGCGGAACGGCTCGGCCGTCTTGAAGAACGATGCACTACGTGTTGAGCCGAGCCGGACGGGCGCGAAACAGCTTCGTCCGTTCATCGCTCGCGCGTCCATCGAACTGCCTGCTCCGCTGACAGCGAAAACCCGGCTGCGGTGCGTGTCCGGCGGTAAAGCCGGGTTCGCCTGGCGGATGGGTGGTCAACGGAGCTTTCCTGCCGATCAGGCGGTCGCGTTTGACCTCGCCGCTTCAGCCGACTGGCAGGACTATGAAGTCAAAGTGCCGGTGACGGGCAAAGTCATTCACATCCGCGTGTTGTTCCCGGCGAGGGCAGTCGACGTCGGGCGCATCGAGTTCTGTGACGAGGCAGGCCGGAGTATTCGGCGCTGGCAGTTTCCGGGGCGGGTCGCACCGCAAGACGACACAAAGAGGAAATGAAGGATGAGGTATTTCACGTTGCTCCTGCCTCTCGCGTTTTGTCTCGCGCCCTCTTATGTTCTTTGCGGCGACTGCGCTGCCGAGACACGTCCCAACATCGTTTTCATCCTCGCGGACGATCTCGGCTGGCGGGATCTCGGCTGTTACGGCAGCACGTTTTACGAGACGCCCAAGATTGATCGAATGTGCCGCCGGGGGATGAAGTTTCCGAATGCTTACGCGGCCAGCCCGCTGTGTTCGCCCACGCGAGCCAGTCTGCTCACGGGACAGTATCCCGCCCGGCATCGCATTACGACTCCCGCCTGCCATCTGCCCAGAGTGGTCCTCGATCCGACGGTCGCTTTGGCGGCCGATCCCGCCAGACGTGTGATTCAACCGGGCACGCGGACTCGTCTGCCGAACGAGCTGATCACGTATGCCGAAGTTCTCAAGGGCGGCCGTTACCAGACGGCGTTTCTGGGTAAGTGGCACCTCGGCAAGGAGCCGTACCTGCCGGAGAATCAGGGTTTCGACTTTGTTGTGGGCGGTCGCGGCTTTCCCGGACCGCCCGGTGGCTACTTTGCTCCCTGGCCAATCGACACGCTGCCCAAGGCACCGGAAGGCACGCACATTGACGACGTGGTCACCACCGAGGCGATTCGGTTTCTGGAGACGGCAATCCAGAAGGGCCAGCCTTTCCTGCTCAACCTCTGGTACTACTCGGTCCACGCTCCGTTCGAAGCGAAGGCTGAGTTGATCGAGAAGTATCGCGCGAAAGCGAAGCAGGATCCCCACAACCGTCAGGCCAGTCCGGTCATGGCGGCAATGATCGAAACGCTGGACACGAACGTCGGGCGAATCATGGAAGCCCTGAACCGCCTCGGACTCAGCGAAAGCACAATTGTCCTGTTCACGTCGGACAATGGTGGGAACAACTACAACTTTGCCGACGGGGTTCAGGTCACAACCAACGCTCCTCTGCGCAACGGCAAGGGCAACATCCACGAAGGCGGCCAGCGAGTCCCTTTCATCGCCCTTTGGCCGGGTAGCATAACCGCCGGCGCCACCAACCACGCCTTGATCTCCTCGGTGGACTTCTTCCCGTCGATTATCAAACTCGCCCGACTTGACCGGCCCGACCAGCGTGTTGATGGCCAGTCGTTCGTGGGCCTGCTCACGGGAGAACAGCAGCCGAACCTGGAGCGAGCCGTCTTCACGCATTTTCCTCACGGTCCGCCCGCAACCGGATCGCGTCCCTCGACGTCGGTCAGACGTGGCGATTGGAAGCTGCTGCGTTTCTACGCAGACGGCGATGGACAGCAAGACCGCCACGCGCTCTACGACCTCACAGAGGATATTGGCGAGACGAAAGACCTCAGCACGCAGCAATCGGACGTTGTCCGCGAACTATCCGCATTGCTCGACGAACACCTAGCACAGACAGAAGCCCTGTTGCCTCGCGCAAACCCACGCTGGAAGCCGGACCACGACGGCTGGAAGCCCAGCCGGGATGCATCGTTGACACTGGACCGGACCAACGGAGTCTTGAAGATATCATCGACGGGGACCGATCCGTTCATTCGGACCGGTTACATAAAGGCCGGCAAAGGGAGGCTCACCGTCGAGCTGCGCGTGAGGTCAACGCTGGGCGGTCGGGCAGCGCTGTATTTCGCCGATCAGCGACAGCCGTTCGCTCGTGAGCGATCGGTGTCGTTCCCCATCCGTCACGACGGCCAGTGGCACTGCTATCGTGTCGGCCTCGAAGTTCCTCGACCGCTCGGTCAACTGCGTTTCGATCCGGGGAGTGCTCCCGGCCAAGTGGAAATCGATTGGCTGCGAGCCATCCAATGGACCTCCGAGTCCGGCGGAAAGGTTGTCATGCACTGGGACTTTTGAGCGGTCAGCCGGCGGATCGGCTGTGGCGGAGCAGTTGTGATGCGCCACCGTAATGGGTGTGGGCAGTCTGATGATGGCTGTATTCCACTCGGAGCTGCGCTGGTCCACGGAGTTTCGGTCCCCACTTTGGGAGGGAGATGTTGAGGCGCGATGTCGGCAGTTGCCGATAAGCGCAGCCTGACTTGGCCGCCTTTATGGTGCTGGTCGCGAGCACGTCGGAAGCAGTGGCGGGGAGTCGTGCTCGTCGGCGCGCTCGGGAAGCGCGCGTCGCCCGAATCGCAGAGTTGGCAGCTAGGCCGCACGCCTCGGGCTGACCACCGGCAGGTGGCGGCGGCCGCCGGAAAACTGAACGTCGATTTCCAGCCTCGCACCGGGTTGGCCTTTGACGAGCGTTACCGGCTTCGCGCAGGGCGAACTGCGTGACCAGTTGGTTCGTGACTCGAATCGCGGTTGAAGGTTCCTCAGACGAAAGCGGTAGTAGACCTGATCTGGGGTTTTGCCGCCGAGCGTTACGTGCGGGCGGTGGCGATTGTACCGCGTCGCAAGATATCGAAGCTCGCGCAGAAACCCTCGTAGCCGCAGCGGCACCAGTGTCAGCCATGCGATCCCCTGCTTGAGCGTCAAGATCAGTCGCTCAATCACGGCAATGCTGCCGTGTTCGCCGATCGCGCCGAACCGCGGGCGGATGGGAGAGCCGTGTCGCTCCCACGAGAAGCCTTCAACGAAGCCGAAGAGGTGAGGAGGAGGAGGTATGGCGGCATGGCAGTCGGACCAACCCATAGTAGAGGCGTAGTCGGGGTAATGCCCGGCGAGGACATTGGGTCCACTCGAAGGGGTTGCCAGTAAAGCGTAGAGGGATGAGAAGGCGTATGCCGAACACTGAGTCGGAATGAACACTGAGCCGGAATATTATGGTACGCTGACGAAATTGGCCCTCATATCGGAACGGGCGCGACGGGAACCGAAGTGCCGGTTTACGAGCCTGGCTCATCTACTGGACGCACAGTTCCTAGCGCACTGCTACTATCAGCTCGGCAGGGACCGGGCGAGTGGCATGGATGGAGTGACATGGCAGGAATATGGAAAGAACCTGGAGGAAAACCTGAAAGACCTGGTCGCGCGTCTGAAGGCCAAGCGGTACAAGCCGCAGCCTGCCAGGCGTGTGTACATTCCCAAGGACGAGCATTCGACGAGACCGCTGGGTCTGCCCGCTCTTGAAGACAAGATCGTGCAGAAGG
>CAZUAM010000116.1:0-14010 GCA_964618095.1 uncultured Planctomycetaceae bacterium
GACTTCGCACGCGCGCGTCCTAAGTTATTGAATCACTGCGAGTTATGCCAACTCCGCAAAAACACCCTGCGCTGTAGACTCTCCCCGTCCGGAATCGCGAAGCCATTCTTCGCCTGCCCCTAATCCCCCTTTTTCCGCGAAGCTCGTCAACGATTCCGCCCTGCCTGCTTGCCCTTGCCCTCGCCCGCCGGCTTCCCAAACACCGGAAATCGCACCGGCGGCGAGGCCCCCCGGTCGATGGCCCAGACGTTTCGGAAGCGCACCGGGTTACCGTGATCCTGGAATCGGATTGGCAACAGCGTCGGCTCCTCGGGCTTGCCCGCGCCGGTCTTGTTCGGCAGCTCCACGTCGTTGTGGACCTTCACCCCGTTGTGCCAAACCGTGATCCTGGCGTTGTTGAGCTTCGTCCCGTCGGCCGCCCAGCGAGGCGCCGTGAAAATGATGTCGCACGTCTGCCAGCTCAGCGGGGGGAAGCACATGTTCACGTCCGGCCCGCGGTATTTGTAGAGGCTGCCGCACCCGTTGTTTCCCGGGTCGATGGCGAACGAGTCCAGAACCTGCACCTCGTAACGACTTTGCAGGTAGAAACCGCTGTTGGCCCGGCCCTGCCCGCTCGCCACCGGCATGTACGGCAGCATGAACTCGGCGTGGAGATTGAAGTCCTGAAACATCGGTTTCACGTCGGCGCCTTCCTTCAACAGGCCGTCTTCCGTCATCTCCGCGGTCACAAACTGATCCGTATCGACGCCGTCGAACAGGACGATGGCGTGCTTGGGAGGCTGGGCTCCCAGTGTCGGGCTTTCCCGATGCACTCGCTTCAAGCGGCCCACGCGCCTGCCCTCGGGGTCAACCAGCACACAATGGTCCGGATGGCCCAGAACCACCCAACGCCCGCCCGAAAGCACCAGGAAACTGTCAACGCGTTTCCCGGTCAGCCGCACCGCCGGCCCGGAACGCGATCGCGCGCCCGGCAGCCCGCCCATGTACTGGGCCGCCTCGAAGTTGCCTTCGCCGTTGGCCCTGATCTGTAACGCCAGCGGCCGAGCCTTCGACCGTTCCACCGAGACCGTACCGACGAACTCACCCAACAGTGCAAAGTCGGCGTCCGCCCGATTTGCGCGGATCACCGCCGATTTCGGCGCAGCCGCGTAGCCCGGGCCGGGAAACAGCAGCGCCACCACCCCGATGCCCAGACACAGGTTTCGCTTGTTTGAGCCGAAGCGTCGCTCGTGGATTGTCATGATGGTCCTCCTGGACGATTGTCTGTTCGTCGAACCTTACCGGCCGATGCCGACTCAAACACAAATGCATCAGCCTCCGGCCGTTCTTCCTCCACTCGGGCGGTCGCAAACCACACGAGCTTGCGATGCGGCCCTCTTCCAGAGACTACTATTATGGTTGGCGCAATGGAGGAATGCAACCTGCCCAGAGGCAACCGACCTTGCCTCAAACCACTGAGGCATCCGAGCATCCTGGCTTGGCTGCGCCGGCCCGACCGAATCGCGCCCGGCATCGTAACCGTATTGTAATCAACACGTTCGGTTCATCCGGCTGCCGCAGGACACAGGCCGATTCTCCGGCCGTGCGGATCGTCGGCGAGTCGGGCGGCGAAGTCGTCTACACGCTCCGGATCCCCGGCGCTCGATTCCGGCCCGAGGTGTTTCGCGAGGGGAAATACGCGAGCCGCCTCGGCCGGACGGACGAAGATTGACTCAAGACCCTTCCAGGCCCGTCCGCAACGGTCGACAACCAAGAGGTGATGAACGTTTCGTTCTGAGCCGGGCCGCGAAATCCCACCGTTTCCGGGAATCCCCGTCAGAAACTCGTCACATTCGCCGGGGGAACTTTCTCCGGCCAACGCGCAACAAAGTAGCGGCTCCAGGTGCCGCGGGTGGAGCTCTCCGGCCCCTCGGGGCTGGAGACCTCGTCCTGCCCGTTGGCCCCCCCGGGGTAGGTGTCACACGAAGGACCGACCGCAGAATAAGTTCCGCAAGGTATTCATCACGCTCCGCGTGATGAGCCCAAAGGCAGCGGTTTCCTCCGCGTTGCGGGGCCCCATCACGCGGAGCGTGACGGCTACGACTAGCCGAAATCGGGAAGTTGTTTTTCGGCCGGTCCTTACGCTACCCAAGAACTGTCAGGTGCGTTCCCACGCGGAACCTGGGAACGAGGACGCGTCGGACAAGCCGCCACCGGCACCCCACGTCTAACCCGTCATTTCAATCTTGACTCACCACCAGGACGCCAGCCCCCCGTGCTGCCGGCCCAATTCCTCGCCGGCGGACGCCGGGGGGCCGCTGAAGCACCCCACCGCGCCTTGGAGTATCCCGGCCTGGACCGACCACCTGACGCCTGACGCTTCCGCGGAATCTCCAGCGACGTCGAAAGCAGCGGATCCTGGGTCCGGGCCATGGCCGACAGTTGCCCCAGCAGTGCGGGCGAAACCTTGTCCAGAATGATGACTTCGCTCTTCGCCTCCGGGTCGCGCGAGCGAACCACGCAAATCACTTCGGCCCCCTCCCGCAATCTCCGTCGGATCTCGTCCAACGCGGCCTGCTCTTCGATGCCCAACGGGGCCACAGCGCCGGCAGGGACCGCCCCCGGCCGCACCGGGGTCTCGCCCGCCTGGGCCGGATCAGACGCTCGCGGCATCCGCTTCGGCAGCGGCGGCGGATCGACCGTGGCCAGCGCCGCCGGCGCCGCCGTGCTCACCGGCTGCGCCGCGGACCCTGGATCGCCGGGCTTGTAGATGTACGATAGTCGGGCCTGATCCAACTCGGCGTGGATCGAGGCCAACGCGGCATACAGCCCTTCCCGGTCGCTCGGATCGGCGGCGTTGCAGACGCCGATCACCTGCCCGTCGCCGGAAAACAGCCCTCCGCCGCTCCGCCCTTCGACCGGCAGGCCCGCCACTTGCAGGTTGGGTGGCCCCTGGAACTTGTCCAGCGAAGTCACCCGGCTCCGCCGTGCCGTCGGCCGGTCGCCGTTGTTGCAGCCCACGCTGATGACCGGGTTGCCGGCAGCGATTTGGTATCCGGGCGGAGCCACCCGCGCGGTGGCCACCGGGCCGGGCGTGCGGATGCTCACCAGGCCCACGTCCCGTTCCAGGTCGTACGAAATCAGGTTCCCCGCCACCCGCCCGACCCCGTTGGGACCGAACAGGTCCACCTCGATCCGCCCCTTCCCCCGCGAGTCGCGGAAAATGTGGCCGCAGGTCAGGATCAACGCCTCACCCCGCCGGGCGTCGATGATCGTGCCCGAACCACACGAATGACCCTCGGGATCTTCGATCCGCAGCCGCACGCTGGCCGCAATCAGGGCCGCATCCAGCGTGGCTCCTGCCCCGCCCCGTGGGGTCCAGGCGGGTGCCGAAGGCCGCCGGTCCGGCGCGGCCACGGCGGCTGGTGTTTGCGCCTGCTGCTGTGCGGCGGTTGCCAGTGGGGGTGCGCTCTGGACGGCGGGAATGGCCACCGGCGGTCTGCTCTCCTCGGAGGAGGGCCTCGCCGGCAGCGGCAACGATCGTTCCTTCGGCCGACCAGCCGCGGCCAGTGCCCACATCCGCTTCAGACGGCTGAAGCTGGTGCCCCCCACCACCCGATCCACCTCCCGACCCTCCACCAGCATCACGTAGCACGGCACGGGGCCTGCCCCAGGTCCTATCCCAAACTTCCTGGCCAACTGCGGATTGCGGTCGATGTTGACCTTCTGTACCGGGCAGCCCTGCTCGATCAGGGCGTTGATCGTCGGCTCCATCGCCCGGCACGGGCCGCACCAGTCGGCGTAGAAGTCCAACAGCACCGTCTCGCCGGGGGCCGAGAACACCGTGGCCACAACGGCCGCTTGCAACCACAACATCGATTCCCTCCTCTCAGGCTGGACTCGCCAAGGGGTGCCACGCTCCTACTCACGCGGCAGCCCAATTGCTCGGCGGATGCCGACAGCGGCCTCCCGCTGCCCGATTACGCGCGGAATCAGACTCCGCGAGGGCAAGCGGACAGGAGACGTGAACACGTCGGGGTGAGGCGTGCGGGCAACCTCCGTGTCACCGTCGTTTCAGCCAATCCTATTTCGTCATCTAAGCGGCCGACTTCCTGACGGCCACCAGACGTTGGCCGGCGCGGCAGTTCTGTTGACCGTGGGTTCCATGACGGCGGGTAATACGATCGGCTGCGAATTCCCTTTCGTCTTCTCAGTGCAGGGGTGTTGTCAACGCGGCATTTTCTCCGGAACGGCCGTTTCGCACAAGCGCAACTTGGCCATTTTCTCCACTCCGGCCTGCAAAACCGATATCCCTGGCCGAACGCCTGCCCCAAGTGGAGCCGATCCGCCCGATTGCCTGCATTGCTGGCAGCCCCTATACTCTGGGTTCCCCGGTCGTCAGGCCAGTTTGTCATGACTGCTAGCCTCGACTATGCACCGGCGTTTGGATCGCCACTCCAACTCCACACAGCCACACAACTTATGATCTAACCACCCAATGGCACTATGTATACCACACGTCATTCAGCCGCACGTCATTTAGCCGCTGAGCTTGCCCAGCGCGAGATCTGCGGCAAACATGTCCTTACGGCACGCGGCGGGCAAGCCCGCCGGCCAAATGTGCATAATCCGGCCTAGAGCTCCTGGTGTGCTATGTCACAGACGCGTCAATTCATCTCGCTCGATCAGGCCCAGTCCCCGTTCTTCGTGGGGCTCGACCTGGGGGGTACCAACATCAAGGTCGGCGTGGTCGACGACAGCGGCCGCCCCCTCTCCTGGCTCAGCATCCTTACGGACCCCGACAAGGGCCCCGAGGATGCCGCCGCCCGGATGGGACAGGCCGTCAAGCAGGCGATCGATCGGGCGGGGCTGGAGCCGTCGGCCGTCGCCCGGGTGGGCTTGGGCTCGCCCGGCACCATGGATATCCCCGCCGGAATGCTGATCGAGCCGGTCAACCTCAAAGGCTGGGATTATTTTCCCATCCGCGATCGGGTCAGCCACCATGCCGGTCTCCCCGTGGCCTTCATCAACGACGCCGCCGCCGCCGCCTACGGAGAATACTGGATCGGTGCCGGCCGGGAGTTCCACAGCCTGGTGCTCTTCACGCTGGGTACCGGGATCGGCTGCGGGATCATCATCGGCGATCTCTCCATCGACGGCGAAAACAGCCACGGAGCCGAATGCGGCCATATCATTGTCGACTACGCCGAAGACGCCCGACTCTGCGGCTGCGGACAGCCCGGGCACCTGGAAGCCTACGCCAGCGCAACCGCGCTGAGCCGGCGAGCCGACGAAGTCCTCAGCACCCGGCTGCGCGAAAAGACCTCGCTCAGGCAGCGGATCGACGAGGAGCAGCAGAAACCCGAAGAGGACCGCCGGGGTGTCCCCGAACTGGTGGCCGCAGAGGCCGAGGCCGGCGACCAGTTGGCGATGGAACTGATCCTGGAAACCGCCCGCTATCTGGGCATCGGCATCGTCAACCTGATGCACACCATCGACCCCAACGGCGTCCTGCTGGGCGGGGCCATGACCTTCGGCGGAAACGACTCGGAACTGGGCCGGAAATTCCTCGACCGAATCAAACAAGAGGTCAACCGCCGTGCCTTCGGTGTCCTGGCCGAGCGCACCACCATCGACTTCGCCACCCTCGGCGGCGACGCCGGATACATCGGCGCCGCCGGAATCGCCCGGGTGGAACACCGCGACTCTGGGGTCAGAGCTTGAACAGTGATTAGCAACTGAAGCCGTTCTCGCTCGTGGCCGTGGGCGCACGACTAATCACTATTCAAGCTCTGACCCCATGCACAAGCTCTGACCCCACGCACAGAGATATGATCAGGGTGCTTATTGCTTCAGTTGTCGTCTTGACGATTGCCATTCCCAGCGTGATGGCCGGGCGCGGCAGCGGCAATTTCTACGTGCCGGCGCTGGTGGCAACAGGCCAGTCCATGCACCAGGCGGCGGCGACGGGACAGTTGATACTCTTGTTGCCGGCCTCCGCAGGGATGCTCATTTTTCAAAAACACGGACTGGTGGACTGGAAACTGGCATTGGTGATTGACTCCCCAACAGATATTATGGCACTGGCGGGGGGCTACCTGGCCCATATGGTCCCTGGGGCGTCGTTGAGGTTTGTACTGGCGGGGCTGCTGGTCCTTGCGGGCTTGCTGATGCTAATGAAAGTCAAGGACCGGCCCGTCTCCCGAAACAAGCGGTTGGGATTCTGGCATCGTCGTTTTGCCGACCACGAGTACGTCGTCAATCTCTGGCTGGCGGTTCCCCTTACTGCTGCCACCGGCCTGGCGGCGGGCGCCGTGGGCATCTCGGGCAGATCATTCAAGGTGCGGCTGATGGTGCTGCTCTGCGGCGTACCGATGCGAATTGCAGTGGCGACCTCCTCTGCCATGGTCGCCGCGACCGCCTTGATGGGGTTCATCGGTCACACGGCCGGCGGTGATTTCCATCCGAGTTGGGCCGTCCCGATCGCTTGCGCGGGCGCGGCAGGTGGTCTGATCGGTGCAAAGTTCGCACTCAAAGCCAAGCCCCGTAACTTGAAGCAACTGTTCGCATTGACGACCCTCGCTGCCGCGGTTTTCATGATGGTGAATGCGTTGCTGTCAGAATAGGACGGCGTTTGGAAAGGGACATGATCAAGTACGCGAATCCCGGAGCAACAGCCCAATGGACACACTCGAAGAGCCGGAAATCTCCAAAACGATCCTCTGCACGTATCACGAGAAGCTGCTGGAGAGAATCGTAAGTGACGTGCTCATCGTCGGTGCCGGAGCCTCGGGCATGATGGCGGCAATTCATCTCGCCCGCGAAGGCCTCAAAGTGACCTTGTTGGAAAAGCGGCTATCTCCCGGCGGCGGCATCTGGGGTGGCGGAATGGGAATGAGCGAAACCGTCGTCCAAGAGGACGTCTTGCCCTTGCTGGATGACGTCGGTGTCAAGTACGAACTCCGGCGTAAGGATCTGTATACTACCGACGCGATTGAGTTGGCCGCCGGCCTCTGTTTGCAGGCCATTCACGCCGGGGCGGCCCTTTTCAACCTCATGACGGTCGAAGACGTGTGCCTCCACAGCCGGCGCGTCACCGGCGTCGTGGTGAATCGTACGACGATTGCAGGGAGACTTCCCGTTGACCCCATCGCCTTTTCCGCAAAGGCCGTGGTCGATGCTACAGGCCACGAGGCCGCGGTGGTCGAAGCCCTTCGCAAACGGGGCCTGCTGGCAGCTTCCACGGCAGAGGGACGGCCCGGCGAAGGCCCCATGGACGCTTCCTCCGGCGAAGCCTTTGTGGTCGAGAAGGCCGGAGAGGTCTTCCCCGGCCTTTGGATTGCCGGGATGAGTGTTTGCGCAACGTTGGGCGGCCCTCGGATGGGGCCGATTTTCGGCGGGATGCTTCTTTCCGGCAAACGAGTCGCTGAACTCATCGCTTCGGCGATCTCGCCCTCTGGCGGCAACGTGCCGGAGAATTGAGAAGACCAGCATTACCAGGAGATACCATGACCAGCCAGATATTCGGTCCCGTGCCTTCACGCCGGCTGGGCCGATCGCTCGGCGTGGACCTAATTCCGCTGAAGACTTGTACCTACGACTGCATCTACTGCCAGCTTGGCCGAACCACGTGCAAGACGATTGAAAGGAAAGAGTGGGTGCCGCTTGAGGCTGTTCTTGAGAAGCTCACGGAAAGGCTATCCAGCAAGCCGGACTACATTACCCTCAGCGGGTCCGGCGAACCCACCCTTTACTCGCGGGTCGACGAGCTCATCGACCGGATCAAAGCGATCACGGACGTGCCGGTGGCGGTACTAACAAACGGGTCGCTGTTGTGCCAGGAAGACGTTCGCCATCAGTTGATCAACGCCGATCTCGTCATCCCGTCCCTCGACGCCGGCGACGAAGCAATGTTTCGGCTCGTGAATCGCCCGCACGAGGAAATCTCCTTCGAGCAGATGTTAAATGGCCTGATCGACTTCCGTGGTGAGTTTCGAGGCGAGTATTGGCTGGAAGTCTTCGTGGTCGGCGCGTACACCGCCATCCCCGGCGAACTCGCCAAGCTGGCTGAGTGTGCCGATCACATCAAGCCGGACCGCATTCAACTCAACACCGTTACCCGCCCGCCCGCGGAGAAGTACGCTGTTGGCGTTTCGTCGGAGCGTCTGGCAGAGCTTACGTCGATTTTCCATCTTCCTGCCGAGGTGATCGCAGACTTCCGCGGCGTTCATCGGCAAGCAGAATTCGTCGCCGGCCGAGAGGAGATCCTGGAGATGCTGCGAAGGCGTCCCTGTTCCATAGACGACGTTGCTGACGGACTCGACATGCACCGGAATGAGGTCATCAAGTACATTGAAGAACTCAACGTCGAGAACTTGCTGGAGGAATCGCTTACAGCGGAGAAGCTCTACTACAAGGTCGCAAACGAGCCCTCGGTCTGAGCAGGGTGCGGCTACCGCAAGACGGTGAACGTGAGGCCCGCACGACGGTTATCGCGCAGTTGGCCGCGAAGAAAGAGCAAAGATGGGCATAGCAGAGAATTATCGCAGACTCCGAGAAGACGTTCCGGATAGCGTAACCATCGTCTTGGCGGGCAAGACGAGAAGGGCTGAAGAGATCGCCGAGGCTATGGAAGCAGGCGCTACGGATATCGGGCAAAACTACGTCCAAGAAGGCGCGGCCATGTGCCGTGCGCTCGGTGAAACCGCAAGAGACGTCACCTGGCACATGATCGGCCATCTCCAGACCAACAAGATAAACAAAGCTCTCCGAGTGTTCGATGTCATCCAGACTGTCGATTCCCTGGAAAAGGCAATCGCGATCGACAAGAGAGTGCAAGCAGCGGGTAAGAGCGTTATTCCCGTCTGTATCGAAATCAACATCGGCAACGAAGACTCGAAAGCGGGCATTAACCCGGAGGAACACGAACCCTTCGAAGAGTACATGGAAAGCCTCGTGTGCGACGTGTCGAGTCTCGCGCACCTGAGGCTGGAGGGCCTAATGACGATGGGCCCGCGATTCGGAAATCCCGAGGATACAAGGCCATATTTCAGCAGGACAAGAGAGATATTTGACAGGATCAGGGCTCTTGCCTTGCCAAACGTTGACATGCAACATCTTTCCATGGGAATGACGAATTCATATAGGATCGCAATTGAAGAAGGCTCGAATATGGTCCGGATCGGGACCGGCGTGTTCGGCCAAAGGGCTTGGAAAAGGGGTCAGGTCTGATTTGCCGGCACGGCCCGAAGGGCGCTTCGCACAAATAAGAGCCGACCCCTTTTTTGGCCCGGATCATCCATGACGCCCGCTTGTGTCGCCATCACGCCCACGTTATGATTGGGAACGAGAGCGGGCTAATAGATGTCTCCGCCCGACAGGATGGGCTGGTTGTCGGGATTGCGGGTCTCGTTGGCGCTGGACACGCGGATTGCGGGCCGATCGCTGTAAGGGCACTTGTTTTCGCACACCCCACAGCCGGTACAGCGGTCGGGATCCACGTGCGGCTGCTTGACCGTCTTCCGTTGGCCATTGCGGTCCTGGATTTGGACTTCGACGAAATAGATTGCCTTATCGGGAACCGGGCAGTGCTCCTCGCAGACCATGCAATCCCGCCCGTAGGCGTAGGGGATGCAGCGGGTGGTGTCGAAGCTGGCCAGGCCGATCTTGACTTGTTGTTTTTGCTCGACGGTCAACGGCTCAATGGCTTCGGTGGGGCAGACCTGGCCGCAGAGGTTGCAACCGTATTCGCAATAGCCGAGTTGCGGGACCAGCCTGGGCGTCCAGAGCCCTTCCAGGCCGGCCTCGCTCAGGGCAGGTTGCAGGCCACCGGTCGGGCAGACCTTGATGCACAAACCACAGGCCGTGCATCGCTGAAGGAAGTCGCGCTCGCCGCGGGCGCCCGGAGGGCGGATCAACAGCGGGTTGTACCTTTGTCCGCGTGACTGCGGACTTAGCCGCATCAAGGGCAGGAGGGCCAGGCCGCCCACGGCCGCTCCCAACGCGGCCCGCCTCGAGAGATCCACGCTTTCCGTGGTGGCTTCCTTACGCCAAGGCCAAGCCCAGCGAAACCTCAAGCTATCCCGGTTGCAGGACTCCGTGCAATTCAGACACGCCAGGCACTCTGGCGGTTTCCAGCCGTCGCCGGACCCAGCCGTCGCGGCCCCGTGACAGCGCATCGCGCACAAGTCGCACTGGTTGCACGTTTCTTGGTCAGTCGTCCGCCGCAGCACAGGCCGCCACGCAAACAGGCCCAACAGCGCCCCCAGCGGGCAAAGGTACCGGCACCAGAAGCGCCGACGATAGCCGTTCAGAAGCAGCAGAACAACAAACACGAATCCGATCCACCCGCCGCCCAAGAACGCTTGCCCGGGAACCACGAATACGTGGTCGCGCATCAAGCCATAGACGGGTTCCGTGATCAGGGTGAGGCGCACCGGGCCGATCCCGGGGTCGGACTGGTAGACCCCGGTCGAGCCTTCTTCCACGGCCCATTGCACGCCGGGGAACAGGGCCGTAGTCGTCGTGCGGTAAAGCAGCACCAGCGGGTCCAGCACGCAGATCCAATGCACGCCACAAACCGCCATCACCAGGAAGCCGATCAGCACGTAGTACTTGGCCAATTGCCGTCGCGACCAGTGATCGCGGTGCTTCGGGGTCGGGCCGAAGCGATCGAAGGCGCGTCCCGCAACATCGTGGATCGTGCCGAAAGGGCAGACCCAGCCGCAAAAGACGCGGCCCATCAAGACCGTCACCGCAATCACCAGCAGCGACAACAGGGACAGCAACGGGACGGCGTGCGCGGCCAGCCAAGTGGTGATCAGGATCAGCGGATCAAACAGGAAGAACAGCTTGAACCACGGATCGTTCCCGATCGGGGAAACAGGGCGCGCAAGCAGCAACAACCCGAAAAACAGCAGCAAGAACACAACTTGCACGCCCCGCCGAATCCGCGCGACAGTCACTTTCCGGGGGCGCCGGCTCATGAGACGCCGATCTCCCGCAGCGCCAAGGAGCGATAGTCCATCGTGCCCAGCCCGGCCTCCTGGCCCTTGCCGATCGAGGGGACCTCCTGCGGCTTTCTGCCCAGCAGTTCGGCGCCCAAGGCGTCCATGGCGACGATGTCCACTCCCGCGGCGACGGTCGTTTTCAACTGGACGTCGTCAGGGTTGCCGCCCCGGGGGCCATGGGCGGTCAGGATGCGGACGGCGTCGAGGATCGAGATCCGCGGCTTCACGAAGCGGGTAAGGTCGGCCAGCATGTCGGGCAGTGCCTGATGGTAGCGTGAGCGGTCGTCCATCAGTCCCATCAAGTTCTTCATGCACAACGTGACCTTGGCCAGGCCGTGATGTTTGGCTATGGGCAGATTGACCAGCAGGTCACACTCGAGCATTTCGGGACAAAGCAAGAAGCTCTTGAACCGTTCACCTTTGATCGACGTCTGGCGAAACCGACGCGGGTCCACGAAGACGACCTGGGCCCCGGCCTGGCGGGCGGCCGCGGCGATGCCGCTGCTCTTGTAGGTCCTCGTCGCCACGTTGCAAGGGTGGTCGCCGACCTTGACCGTCTTGGCCCCGGCCTCGAAACACAGCCGCACGACCGTGGCGACGACGTCCGGGTTGGTGCAGGCCGCCAGTTCCGGGCCGCGGTCCCACGCGATGTTGGCCTTGACCCAAACCACGTCGCCGCGACTGACGAAACGCTTCAGGCCGCCCACGCCTTGGATCGCCTGCTCGGTCAGCTTGACGGCGGCCTCCTTGATTTGCTCAGCCCTTTTTGTGGGGCCGGTCCATCGGGCGATGGCCATGTCGGCGTTCTTTTCGGCTCCGCGCGCGTCAGGTTGCAGAAAGCTTGCTGACCCTAAAGCGGCAGCACCTGCTGCCGAGCGAACCATGAAACTGCGTCTGGAGAGATTGCTCATCGGATAAGCTCCTTAAGATGAACCGAATGGAGAGCGTGGGGGTCTACGTCGGGCCAAGGTGGGTGGGCGGAGTATGGCTGCCGGCGCCGGCGGCCTGCCCGACCCCCGCCGATCTGCCGTAGCTGCCATATCGAGTACCTTATAGCTTGATTCGGCCCGACGTGCAAGCCCCCAGGGCCGCTTGCCCCGCGGACTATGGTAAGCCGAACCTGCCGACCCGTCCGCGTGCTTGACTGCGGTGGGCGCCGGCTTTTGCGCCGACGACTACCTGGGACCAGGCTGGCCATAGGCATTTTCCCTTGATCACCGGCAGGGCCGATGGACTGACAAGGATCTCCGAGCGATTGTAACGCCTCGCGAATCGAGCACGGTATCGATACCTGATCCCCGCCCCCGATAGGGAACCCGCTCGGGCCTTACTTCAGCGTGCGCCCTCCTTGGCTATATGTAGGAGTCATCCGCCATGAACTCCGCCCACCGCATATTGTACGCTTCACGCGGATATGTCTGTGCCACGGCCCGCTCCGTGAAGAGGTACTTGCACTCGCTGCGGGAGCAGTACTCCTTCAGGAGACTATATGCCCAGTTGATGTCTTTCATCCTTCGCTCGGCCTCCGGCTTGTCTTCCGGCTGGTGCCTGTCCGGATGAAACTTGAGCGACATCCTTTGATAAGCCGCCTCGATTTCCCTCTCGCTGGCGGCTTCTTCAAGCTCCAAAACCTTCCGGGCTTCGTTGATTTCAAAGAATAAGGCCATCGGGCTCTTTGCTCCATTTCACTGTTAAGGATCCGCGTAGGAATAAGTTGACCAATTTTCCCTTGGGGTGGCCGGGGTCGACGGGCACCGACGTAAGGCGTTGGTCGGCGAGCCCCCGGAATGGTAGGCACTGTGCGTTCACTTCGTTCGACCACAGCCACCCGGAATTGTACAAGTTATTCTTGCGCAGTTTCTAAGCTGTCGGCCGGCGTATCTGCGCTGGGCGCGTCTGACGGTTGACTTCAGCCGGCCGGCACCGTGAGTTCCTCGCCAACGAGTTGGTTGATCGCGTTGCGGACGGCCTCCAGCGCTTTCGGATGGCACATCACCAGCAGGTCGGCCCCACCCTCCAGGAAAGTGGTTGCGGTGATCGCCTCCCAGGCGGGACCGCGCTGGGCGGCCGGTCCCCACACGTCGGCGAACTGGTCACCCGCCTTCGCCTCCTTCGCCCTCCAGGCCTCGTAGCCAACATCCAAGATCACCGGCTGCGCCAAGAGCCTGTCGCCCGATAGCGCGGCCAGCCTCCCTCGTTCGAGTATAGAGTAGATGTATTCCATACCGTACCCGAGCGCCGCCGTGGTCGGGTAAACGACGATATCCTCCAGGGGATAGCCCATCTCGGTAATGAGGATGTTCACCTGCTTGGTCTTGTTGATATCGCAAGGGGCCAGGGCGATCAGCTTGTGCCCGTACGCCTGCGCGGCGGCGGTGAGCGTGCGGTAGTCTGTTTCGGTGGCTGCCCCCAGGAGGCAGTTCTCACCCTGCGTTGCCTCGGCGACCTTGGGCATGACCCTCTGGTCTTTCTCCGCGACCAGGCAGCCCCAGACGACCAAGGGAAGATCCACCGCCTCCAGGACCGCCTGAACGGTTTCCACGGCCTCTTCCGGCGAGCGGTTGCCTTCGTCAGGGTGGGTGCTGACAAGACGAAGGTTCACCAGATCTGCTCCTAATTCCTTTACCCTCCGCGCCCATGCCGGCGGATCGGACCAGACGTCGCCATAGACGTCTTCGAGTGGTTTGGGCCAGGCGGCGGGTTCCTTGTCGAACACTTCAAGCGCGATGGCGGGCGGGTTCGGCATCTCGCCGTCAAAGCTCAGGAAGGGAATCCCCGACGCACCGCCGATCGTGACCGTCCGGACCCGCGTTCCCCCCTCGGCCTCCGTCGCCCCGATCGTAACCATATTGACTCGCCCCGACCAGTTCTCCTTGACGTCAGGAATCATCATCAGGGATCTCCTGCTGTGGGGTTGAAGCCCTGGTTATTCGTGACCGCTGGCCATCCAACCCCTTCGCCACGGATGGGAATCGGGCCAAGTCCGTGTGGGGCAGAAAACAGGCGGACGTGAACTTCTCCA
>CAZUAM010000117.1:0-13977 GCA_964618095.1 uncultured Planctomycetaceae bacterium
AGGGGCACACCGAGTCGGTGACGTCCGTCAGCATCAGCCCGGACGGCCGCTTCGCCCTCTCGGGAAGCCGGGACAAGACCCTTCGGCTCTGGCAGCTAGTGTGGAGCTACGAATTCCCCGAGCCGGCAGGCTGGGACGAGGGGGCACGACCGCATTTGGAAACCTTCTTGACGCTTCACTGCCCATACGGCGAGGACGGCCTTACCCGCGTCGGCAAGCCGGAGTGGAATGACGAGGATTTCCAGAAGCTGCTCAAGCAGTTGCAGTACCGCGGCTACGGCTGGCTACGGCCAGGAGGCGTGCGGCGGCAACTGGAGAAGATGACCCGCGAGTGGACCGGCCCACCGCCACTGCCAGGCGAATCCTCGGGGACGCCGCCACCGGTGCAGCCTGCTCCTGACCAGAAACCCCAAGAGCGAGACGTGATCCGCGTCCAGACAGCCAGGCCGGCGCCGTCCGAAGAGAGCGAGACCGTGCTGGACTTGGCGAAAAACCAGCCCGACACAAAGCCAGGGCGAACCCCCGTGCGAGCGAAGATGCCCGTAAAGGCACCAAGCAAGGGTGTTCGTTGCTCCTGCGGCTTTGAGAATCCTCGGGACAACAGCTTCTGCACCCAGTGTGGCAAACTTATACAGCCAGCCGCACACCTTGCGTGTCCGCATTGCAGGAAAGCGGTACCCGAAGGCGTCCGATTCTGCACTCATTGCGGCAAAAAGGTCGCATCGGCTGTTGATCTAGCGACCGCCAGCGAGGAAAGCTCGCCCGACAAGACAGCAGTACGCCCTTCTGGACCATCACAGGACCGGACAGAGGCCGAACGGGATCCGGAAGCCACAATCGTTGAGCCGGTACCCGAGAACATCGTTAAGCCCGAGAAGGCAGACCAAGAGGTGCCGGCCGAGTGGTGCATGGGCGACGTGATCCTGGGCCGTTATGAAGTCAAGAGTATTCTTGGGGTAGGTGGCTTCGGCAGGGTCTACAGGGTCTACGACCGAGAGCGAAACGTTGACTTGGCCGTCAAGAGCCCTCGGCCAGAGTTCGTCCGCACAGACGAACAAAGGGAGGACTTCGCCGCTCACTACGAAATGTGGCTCCGTCTGGGCCACCACCCGAACGTCGTCTGCTATCACGGTGTCCGCGCCTTGGGCGGTATTCCTCGAGTCTTTGCCGAATACCTGGATGGAGGCAGTCTTAAGGATTGGATAGACAGCGGGAAGCTCTACGAGGGAAGACCGGAAAGGGCACTCGAGCGGATTCTGGATATCGCCGTCCAATTCGCGGCTGGTCTACAGTATCTCCACGAGCAAGGAATGGTCCACCTGGATGTTAAGCCCTCTAACGTCCTGATGACAAAGACAGGCACGTGCAAGCTTGACGGATCTGCCTTCTCGACGAAATGTGCATCCGGCAAAGAATCTGTGGAGTGTCGTGCCATGACCCCCGCCTACTGCTCACCGGAGCAAGCTGCTCATCAGCCTGTCGGCCAAAAGACAGATGTCTGGAGCTGGGGGCTGTCTGTCCTTGAGATGTTCAGCGGCGAGGTAACCTGGATTTCCGGCCAGGTTGCCCCGGAGGTTTTTGAAGCCTACCTGGAGACGGGACCGGAAGACGCGTCCATTCCAAAGATGCCGGAGGCATTGGTGGCACTACTGCGGCGCTGCTTCCAGAGAAACGCGGAAGGTCGGCCTACCGCGGGAGATATCGTCAGGGAGCTATCGCGACTCAAGCGCGAGCCGATCAGTGGCCCCTCAACCGCAAAGGCTGGCTCCAAGAGCAAGCCCAGTCCCAAGGAGTTGAAGGAGTTGGTCGACAAGCTGCTCAGACGGGCCAGAGAGAAACGCGAGAAACCCATTGCCATCGAGGGTTACACCATAGAAAAAGAGCTCGGCCGTGCCGGGATGGCCGCCGTCTATCTGGCCCGCCAAGAGCAGTCCGGCAAGCAGGTGGCGCTGAGAGTTCTGCATCCGCGGGCGGGGCCAGATAAACGTGCGGAGGCGATGTGGCAGCGAGAACTCGAGATGCTGAAAGATTTGAAACATCCGAATATCGTTGAGATCCTCGATTTCGGCCGAGCGGGCGACGTGCTATTCCTCGTCATGGAGTTCTGCAACGGTGGCAGCGTGGCCCAACTCATGGAACGTCGAGGAGGCTCGCTCCGGCTGGAGGAAGCCAGCACGATCATGTTCCACACTCTGGATGGGCTAATTTACCTCCACGACAATGGCATCGTGCACCGTGACCTGAAACCCAGCAACATCCTCCTAAACGGGCCCGATGGTCTTTGGGTTGCGAAGATCCAGGTGAGTGAATTGGCCGGGAGGTTCGCGAGGCACGTTGGACTCGCCACAAGTGACGATCTCGATCTTGACGGTGGCGTTGCTGGTACGTTGGCCTTCATGTCGCGTCCACAAGTGATCAACTTCAGATATGCAAAGCCGGAGGTGGATGTTTGGGCTGCGGCCGCCTGTCTCTACAACATGCTTACAGGCAAATACCCGCGAGACTTTCCCCGCGGCCAAGACCCCTTGCGGACCATACTCAGCACGGATGCCGTGCCAATCCTCAAACGGAATCCGTCGATTCCAACAGGCCTTGCCGAGGTGATCGACCGCGCGCTGATCGACAAGCCGGAAATCTCCTTCAAGACCGCTGCCGAGCTAAAGCAAGCATTGGAGCGTGCGCTATGAGAGCTGGGACTGAGCACGCCGGGCGTCAGGTCTCACAATGCTGTCACTCGGAAGACCTTTGCGGCAAGGGGCTTTGAGCGAAACAGACGATCAAGGGATACCACCCGAGATCGAGTGGCAAGCAGTGCACTGCTACGGCGTGCCCAACAGCTTGAATCGCACTGCGCTGAGCGGGGCTGGACAAGCATCACTGGGTTGCCGTAGTAGTCGATCCACCCAGAATCACCAGCAGGCCATCCTTGCATCCACGGGCAGAGTCTCGTAGACGCTTCCAATTGCTACGCTGCCTTGCGCTGGTAATGTTTAAGTAGCCCGCCGAGCAACTCATGGCAGAAAACGTCTTCGAGCCGAAAGCCTTCCAGCGGTTCGGGCGGCGGCAGGTCGGCCATGATCGGCACGTTGCCAAGCCCCTGATGAGGCCGCGCCGTGTGATAATAAGTGATCGAAGCGATTGTAAGAAACCAGAGTGGTCTCTCATACTTTCAGCAAGCTGAATTGGGGCCTGGCGAGATCGTAGATTCTTACAATCGCAGCCCGAGGGTCTTGAAGATCGGCGGATCTTTTCATCCTCCGAACCTTGGGGACGCACGGTCGCCGGGACTCACTGATCTCTATAGGTTGACCCGGCACGTGGAGTCACCACCCCCAGTAGAAACTCCACCGGGGCACGCGATAATACGTCACGTAGGGCCGTACTACCGGCGCGTAGTAGGTCACGTAGGGCGTCGGCGGCGCGTAGTACGTCACGTACGGCGCGGGCGACGCATAGTAGGTGACGTGCGGTGTCGGCGCATAGTACGTCGTATAGCTCGGCGCGACTGGCGCGTACGTCGTCACCACGGGGCCGCAGCCGCACTGGGCGAGCACGGTCGAAGCACTTGCACACAACAGGACAGCCACTCCCGCGACAACAATTCGGGTGTACATGGTTGTCCTTTCTATTTCTGGTCTTGCCCGGCGAATTCCCGGACGCTCTCGGTGTTTGCCGCGCCGTGCGCGGCGCTGGTTCCAATTGAGAGCCCCACTATGTTCACGATAGACACCGTTTGCCGATTCTGCATGGCGTGCCGGTCCAGCGAAGCGAACCCCGGCCACACACGGCCGGCTCAGAAAGAGTGAACTGCTTCAGCGTCCCAGAGAGGTAGCACCGCGTCCAGCTCGTGGCCCATCCGGAGAGGCGGTCGACGTGCTGCAGTGAGATGGCGCCCTTCTTACCCCGCGGCAAGAAACAGTCAGCTTGCCCCGCTTGCCGCCGAAAGGACCGGGAATCCGTGCTGGCCAGCCGAAGTCGGACAGGTAATCGCCGACGCGGCTTGCCCTTCCAAACGGTCCGAACAGCAGCCGGGCTACTTCAATTCGACCAGTGACCGTCGTGAATGAATCCCATCCTGGGTGTGGCCATCACGTCGGCCCTTTCCGGAGCATGACGAGGCGGGAGCTGGGCAGGCACTTGGCTATCGGGGCAGCCACAAGGCACGCACCGGCAGTCTGGACGAGGTGCTCGCCAGGAGGCTGCCCCGGGCCCCATTGTTCAGAGCAAGTTGAGAGCCCAATACCGGCCCTCAAATGACTTGGAGGTCTCCTGGGCCCCATTTCGCCTTTGGCGGCGAAGCATGCCGCGCCAGGGCTCTCTCTTGCAGGGGAAAAGCCTCTGATTTACGCCCCTGCCCACCGCGGGAGCCGCCAGCCGCACCACGATGGCCGGCGGCGGGGTAGAAGGGCCTACGGGGTCGAGCAACGCTCCCGGGCCGGCCAATTGCCCACTGACCTCCGACTGGACGGCCCTGCGATGCCTGACGTGCCAGGATCGGCGGTCTGAGATTCGGGATTCTGGAGAGGGGTTGGACGTGATCTGTCGGACCCGTGTGATATGTTCGGACTGTGCCAGCGTGGCGCTCAGTACGACGGAATCCGTGTCAGCTAAAGATCTGTCAGGGGGTACGAACATAACCCACCAGGCGATGGCAGTCGAACTGCCAGGCATTATCCCACGATTCGGCCGCCGGGCGTTGCACGAGGCCGAGTAGTCAGGTGCTGTTGGGCGTAGGGGACGCCGCAATGCTGATGTATTCGCGTAATCGCAGATTTCGACAGACACAATAGGCGAAATAGCTTGCCGGATCCTCGACGCAGATCTGGGAATCGCCCTGATAAGCTGCATCCCTTGAGATGACTATGCCGGTTCGGGAGAAGAGCGTCAGTACCCAAAGCGTCGTCTCGTGATTCGCAGGAGTTGCGTTAGCTGGGGCGGACCCCGCGTGGGGTCGCTGTGATACTTCACTCCGGTGGGCAACTGTGGTAGGCTCATGCCGTAGTGAGTGTGGATGATCTGTGGGCCCTTTCTGGGAGGTGGTGGCAGAGGCGGGTCTGGACGCATCCCAGAGGATCAAAGAGGCGGCGGAGCAGCTGGGCTTCGGGGAGATCATGCTCCGCAACTGGGGGTGGCATCAGGGAAAATCCGAGTTCATCGGCATCCGCCAAGCAACTGTCGACTGTCTAAGGTAGGAACGTTGGGGAACTCGAAAAGCACACGGACCGGTCGGCAGTGAGGAGAAGGAGGAAGCCGAAATGCTTAAGAAGACATTTTGTTCCGGCAGGTAAGTGAAAACGGACTTTGCTAGCCGAGTATGCTGCACGTGGTCGATCCGAAGACGAACATCACCGAACCACGCCCGCGGGGCACAAGACAGCCCTCGGCTGGAAGTCCGAACAGGCGCGCAGGGCCAAAGCTGCCAAGAGTATTTGGCTTTCGCAACGCCGAAGGAGGTCCACACGCCAGTCGTACGATGATGCTCGCGGAAATCCGAGACCTGCTCGCCGCAGTACCAGCGGACGCGCCGAAGGCGGTCTACCGAGGTGCGATCATGGACGATAACGTCCTTGGCAAGAGGACGCTCGCCACACGGCGGGAATCCTATGAACGCCTCGGGTGGCTGTACGCGCTGGACCCGGGGGTGGTGATTTTTCGGGCCCTTCGTTTCTTCTGGCAGCGCGATCAAGAAGGACAACCCGTCCTCGCTCTGTTGTGTGCGTCGGCACGGGACCCGCTTCTCAGGATGACCGCGAACACGGTACTCAAAACCCCGCTCGAAGAAACACTCTCGAGTTCGGCAATGGAGGAGGCGATCACACTTGGCGCACCGGGCCGATTCAACGAGGCCACGCAGGTCAAAATCGCCCGCAACGCCGCAGCGTCCTGGACGCACGCCGGCTATCTGCGAGGCCATCGGGAGAAAGTCCGTGTGCGGCCAACGATCACGCCTGCCACGGTGGCCTATGCTCTCGCGCTTGGTTACCTGGCCGGCGCCAGCGGTCAGATACTTTTGACCACCTTCTGGGCCCGGCTCCTCGACACTCCAAGAGACCAAATGACTTCCCTCGCCGCCGAGGCATCGGCGCGCGGATGGATCGCCTACCGGCAATCCGGGCAGGTGATCGAGGTCCGCTTCCCCAGCCTGCTCACTCCCGGGGAACAGGAGGTGCGACGTGAGCAAGATTGACGATCTCCGCCGCAGCTACGAACGCTTCGTGTCCCTCCCCTGGCCCGATCATCTGGCCGGTCCCCAGCGGATCTGGTTCGCCGTCTATGACCGGATGGAAGAACGCCGGCTTCGGGCCCGGCTGGATGCCTTCGAGCTTGCCACTCGGTCGGCTGGCCACAAGTGCCGGCTTTGCGATTTGACCGACATATTCGCTGACTGGATGGCCGGCCAAGAATACCGCGAGTCTTACTTTGAGGACCCGGAATCGCTCGAATCGGCGATGCCGGAGTTCCTTGAGTTCACTGCCGGCCGACTCCGCGACGATCTCCAGCAGGCCGACTCGAACACCGTCGTGGCCGTTCTCGGCGCGGCCACACTGTTCGGCTTTGTCCGCGTCTCCAAGTTGATGGATGCCGTGAAGGACGCGATCGTCGGCCGGCTGCTGCTCTTCTTCCCCGGCGAATACGAAGCCAACAACTACCGACTGCTTGACGCCAGAGACGGCTGGAACTACCTGGCGACGCCTATCACCGCGACGGAAAGGAACTAGAGCCCATGAAGAACCGCGAGCTGTATGTCAAAGATCCCGGGGCGATGCGGTTGCTCAACAACGGCGTCGCCGAAGTGGCTGAAGTCGATACCGAGGACCTCCGCCAGACCCTGAGATTCGAGTTGCAGACCTTCGTCTGCAAAGGCGAGTACCAACGCGGGCTCGTGAGGATCATGGAATCCTTCCTGGGCAACCTCGGGCAACCGGAGCAGCCGCCGGTATGGGTCAGCGGCTTCTATGGCAGCGGAAAGTCGCACCTGATCAAGATGCTCCGCTATCTGTGGGGCGACTACGATTTCCCCGACGGTGCCACGGCCCGCGGTCTCGCGTCGCTGTCCACCGAGGTGAACGACCTGCTCACCGAGCTTTCCACCCGCGGCAAACAGTTCGGAGGCTTGCACGCCGCATCGGGCAAGCTGGGCGCGGGGGCCGGCGACAGCATCCGCCTGGCCGTCCTTTCGATTATCTTCCCCTCGGCCGGCCTGCCGAAGGAATATGCCCAGGCCCGCTTCGTCATCTGGCTCAAGCAGAACGGCTTCTACGAGACGGTCCGGTCCCACGTCGAGGCAGCGGGCAAGCAGTTGGATCAGGAGCTGCGCCACCTCTATGTCTCCCCGCACCTGGCCGAAGGTCTGCTGGCAGCCGATCCCGACTTCGCCGCCTCGGCCAAAGAGGTCCGCTCCCTGGTCAAGGAGCAATTCCACACGCCCGACGACATTACCGACGACGAGATGCTGGCCGTCATTCGCGATGTCCTGGTCGGCTCCGACGGAAAGCTCCCCTGCACGCTGTTGGCCTTCGACGAGATCCAGCAGTACATTGGCAGCGAAGGGGAACGCAGCCGCCAAGTCTACGAAATCGCCGAGGTGATTGGGAAACACCTGGATGGCCGTGTGCTCCTGGTCGGTACGGGCCAAAGCGCCCTGCACGGCGAGCCCGAACTGCAAAAGATCGTCAGTCGGTTTCCCGTTCGCATCCACCTCTCCGATACCGACGTGGAGACCGTCACCCGGGAGATGATCCTGCGCAAGCAGGCGGACAAGATTCCCGAAATCAAGCAGACCCTGGATGCCTGTGATGGCGAGGTCTCCCGGCACCTACGGGAGACCAACATCGGCCCTCGTACCGAGGACCGCGAGATCCTCGCCGCCGACTATCCACTCCTGCCCGTCCGTCGCCGCTTCTGGGAAAACTGCCTGCGGGCCGTCGATCCAGGCGGAACGGCGGCCCAACTCCGGACGCAGGTCCGAATTGTCCTCGAAGCGGCCAAGGCGACGGCCGATGCCCCGGTAGGTACGGTGATCGCGGGCGACTTCATCTACGGCCAGATCGCCCAGGACCTGCTTGTGTCCGGCGTACTGTTGCGCGTGATTCACGAGGGCATCGAAGAACACCGTAAGAGCGGCGGCGGGGAGGGTGAACTCCGGGCCCGGTTGGGTTCGCTGATTTATCTCATCGGCCGACTACCTCGGGAGCAGGGCGCCGGCATCGGTCTCCGCGCCAACCCCGACGCCCTGGCCGACCTCCTGGTCGAAGACCTTCAGGCCGGCAGCGCACAGCTCCGCAACCAGGTCAGTGCCAGTCTTGAGCAGATGGCCGAGACCGGCAAGCTCATGCGGATCGGCGATGAATACCACATTCAAACGCCGCAAGGCGTCGAATGGGAGGGCGATTTCCGGGAACGTCGCAGCCGGCTGCTGCAAAACGACCAGCAGATCGCCAGCCTGCGAAGCGACCGGCTCAAGGCGGAGTGCGAGGGCCGCTTGAAGGACATTCGCCTGCTCCAGGGCAAGTCCAAGCAGCGGCGCAGCATCGAGTTCCACTACGGTCCCGAGCCGCCCAAGCCGAAGGGGCCCGTCGTACCCGTATGGATCCGCGACGGATGGTCCGACTCGCTCAAGTCCGTCCAAGAGGACGCCCACCAGGCCGGCGTGGAGAGCCCCACAGTCTTTGTTTTCGTCGAGCGTCGGGAGGCTGACGACTTGAAGCAGCGGCTGGCCGAGTTGAAGGCAGCCCAAGACACGATCGACGTGCGGGGCGAACCTACAAGTGGCCCGGGGAAAGAAGCCCGCCACGCCATGGAGACACGAAGGGCCAACGCCGAAAGCAACCTGGAGCTGGTCCTCAACTCGATCTTCAAGCAGACCCGCGTCTTCCAAGCCGGCGGAAACGAAATCGAGAATGGCAGTCTAAACGAAAAGGTGGAAACTGCTGCCAACGCATCCCTCGCCCGGATCTTTCCCGAGTTCAACAAAGCCGACGACGCCCGCTGGGACCAGGTCCTCAAGAAGGCCCGCGGCGGCGACGCTAACGCCTTGGAGACGGTCCACTACCAAGGCGAGGTTGCCAAGCATCCCGTCTCTTCGGCGATCCTGGGCTACGTGGGAAGCGGCAAGCGGGGGCGTGACGTCCGCGGTGAGTTTGCCGGCGATCCCTACGGCTGGCCCCAGGACTCGGTTGACGCCTGCCTGGTCCTGCTCACGCTCACCGAGCACCTGCAAGCCACGCAGAACGAGAAGCCGGTCCTGGCCCGTCAGCTCGATCAGTCGAAGATCGGCCCGGCCGTCTTCCGGGTCGAGAGCCGGCCGCTTTCGGCCGCTGAAAAGATCAAGCTGCGGAAGCTGTTCCAAACGGTCGGCATCCCCTGCAAGCCCGACGAAGAGGCCCTGGCCGCCGGCAAGTTCCTGGCGGAGCTTCAGTCCCGCGCCGCAGCCGCGGGCGGCGATCCTCCGCTCCCGGCCCGGCCGGACACGAAACACCTCGACGACCTGGCCCAGCAGTCGGGCAACGAACAGCTCGCCTCGGTCTTGGCCGGCGAGGACCGGTTGACCCAGGAGGCCAAGGACTGGGAAAAGGCGGCGGCGCTGGCGGCACAGCGGACACCACAGTGGAAGGACCTCCAGCTTCTGCTGGACCACGCCGCTGGTCTGCCCGTTGTCGAAGAAGTGCGTCCGCAAGTCGACGCCGTCCGGAGTCAGCGTTGCCTGCTGGCCGATCCCGACCCCGTCCCGCCACTCTGCGACAAGCTCACCCAGGCCCTCCGCGAGACCATCAAACAGGCGCAGCAGCAGTATGAACGGACCCACGTCGAAGAGATGCAGCGGCTGGCTGAGTCGGAGGTATGGCAGAAGCTGCCCGAGGAGGACCGCGGCCGTATCCTCCGCCAGCAAGGACTGGGCGACGTCCCTGAGGTCAAGCTGGGCACGCAGCAGGAGGTGCTGGGCTCATTGCAGCAGCGTCCGTTGTCGTCGTGGCGCGACCAGCTTGACGCCCTGCCCACGCGGTTCGAGAAGGCCCGCGTCGAGGCCGCCAAGCGGCTGGAACCGAAGGCCGTTTCGCTGAAACTTCCGCCGGCGACGCTGAAGACCGAGGAGGACGTCGACCTGTGGTGGGAGACGGCCCGCGCAGAGATCGTCGAGAAGCTCAAGAAGGGGCCGGTCATCATCGGATAGACATCAAGCTCCCTCTCCCACTGGGAGAGGGTTGGGGTGAGGGCGGTCGGCCCTCCCAATTTGGACACGAGAGACCTCAGATCATGCAAGCCCTCAGCAGCACCCTGCGAAACCAACTGGAGCGGGCGGTCATTGCGGCCCGCGACGTGGCCGAAGAAGGGGCATGGGCGGCATTGGAGCGGCTGGCCGTCGATAAGGCCCAGCCGCCCGGGCATCTGTCGTCTGCGGAGCGGGAGCTGCGCGTTAAGCTCCGGGCCAAGGGCCGGCAGCTCGGCGACAAACGGAAGAAGAAGAACGGCGAGCAGGAGATCTACCATCTTCAGCGGGAGTGTGCCTACGAGCATTGGCACCAGATGCTCTTCGCCCGCTTCCTGGCCGAGAACCAGCTCCTGATGCACCCGGGCGGCGTGGCCGTGTCGCTGGAGGAATGCGAGGAGCTGGCAGCCGAGGAGGGCACCGACGGCTGGAGGCTGGCCGCCCGCTACGCCTCGCGCATGCTGCCGCAAATCTTCCGGCCTGACGATCCGCTGCTTTCTGTCACCTTTGCCCCGGAGGACAAGCAGGCCCTGGAGAAGCGGTTGGCCGCTCTTCCGGTCGAGGTCTTCACGGCCGACGACAGCCTGGGCTGGGTCTACCAGTTCTGGCAAACGAAGCGAAAGAACGAGGTCAACGATTCCGGCGAGAAGATCGGCGCCGACGAGCTGCCCGCCGTGACGCAGCTCTTCACCGAAGACTACATGGTGAAGTTCCTGCTGCACAACACGCTGGGCGCCTGGTGGGCCGGGAAGGAATTAACCACGGAGGACACGGAGGGCACAGAGACGGAAGAGGAGTTGAGGCAAAAGGTCGCACTGCCTGGCGTTGATTGGGAATACTTGCGTTTCGTCCGTGAAGAGCCAGGGGCCCACACCGGACCATCTGTTTCTTCCTCCGTGCCCTCTGTGTCCTCTGTGGTGAAATCTGCCTGGCGTCCCGCTGCCGGCACATTTCCCGGCTGGCCGAAGCAGGCGGGGGAGCTGAAGATCATGGACCCCTGCTGCGGATCTGGTCACTTCGTCGTTGCGGCCTTCGATGTCATGGTCCGCATCAGGATGGAGGAAGAAGGACTCGAAGCCGCTGAAGCGTGCGACTCGGTGCTGCGGGACAACCTGTTCGGCCTGGAGATCGACCAGCGGTGTACACAGATCGCGGCTTTCGCGCTGGCCTTCGCCGCGTGGACGTTTCCTGACGCTGGAGGCTACCGCCCACTACCTGAACTGCACATCGCCTGTACGGGCATCGGGCCACAGGCTACCGAAGAGCAGTGGATCACGCTCGCTGAGCAAGCAGGAATCCCTTTTCCTGCCGGCGGCAAGGAACCGATTGGCAACGGCTTGATTAACCTCCACTGTCTCTTCTCCCAAGCACCGACCCTCGGCTCGCTGATCGACCCGAACGAGCTTCCCGCTGATCTCATCGCAGCCGACTACGAAACGCTCCAGCCCTACCTTGGGGCTGCGTTGACGGCCGAGCATGCGGATGAGGAGGCGTACGAGCGAGCAGTCGCCGCCCAGGGGATGGTCAAGGCCGCTGAATTGCTTGCCGGTGAGTACACTCTGGTCATTACGAACGTGCCCTACCTCGGCCGGGGTAAGCAGGATGAAACGCTCAAGTCCCACCTCGAAACGCAGTACGCGGAAGCCAAAGCAGATCTGGCGACCGCGTTCGTCCTGCGATGTCTAGACTTCTGCGCCAAGAATGGTTCGACGGCATTGGTCGCGCCACAGAACTGGCTTTTTCTCATGACCTACACGAAACTGCGCACATCGCTGCTCAAGCGCTGGACTTGGAACCTTGTGGCTCGTTTGGGACCGGGCGCGTTCGAGACTATCACTGGTCACGTCGTCAACGTGGCCTTGTGCGTTTTCTCGACGACCAAGCCTGCCGATGATTGTGCAATGGTCGGTATAGACGCCTCCACCGCCAATCAACCCGAAGAGAAGTCGTCGCTGCTCCGCGCCAACCGATCTTCGGACATTGTCGTTGTGCGCCAAGCTGAACAACTAGCCAATCCCGACGCGCGAATCGCACTGGGACTCAACAACGAAATGTCGCTGTTGGGAAAATACGCCAGATCATTCCTTGGGCTCGGTACCGGAGATTTCTCAAAATACGGCCGCTACTTCTGGGAGTTCCCCAAGCAGTACGTAGGTTGGACAAAGCATCAAGGGCCGGTTGATGTAACTGTGTATTGGGGTGGCGCCCAATATGTTCTGGCCTGGGATCACGCCATCGACCGTGTCCGCGGCATGACTGATGCCGACCGTGCCAAGATCCACAACCAGGACCAATCAGGTCAGCAGGCGTGGGGGCGCCCCGGAGTGTCCGTGAGTTTGATGGGACAGCTTCGCGTTTCCCTGTACACGGGTGAGCGCTACGACAAAGCAACGGCCGTGCTTGTACCAGAGTCGCCACATATGCTGCCGGCACTTTGGGCCTGCTGTCATGAGCCCGCCTTCAACGAATCAGTTCGGGAAGTTGATCGTAACGTGATGTGCTCGAACGGAGCACTCGCAAAAATCCCCTTCGACCTTGACCACTGGGAGAAGGTCGCGGAGGAGGAGTATCCGAACGGACTCCCGGCGCCGGAGAGCGAGGATCTAGCGCAGTGGTTGTTTCACGGGCGGCCGGATGGATCTACCGCACCGCTACAGGTGGCTTTGGCCCGGTTGCTGGGCTACCGCTGGCCGGCAGAGTTGGATCCTAAGATGCGACTTAGCGCCCGGGCGAATGAGATGGTCAGAAGCTGCGAGGAGCTGCTAGAGTTCGCCGACAACGATGGCATCGTCTGCATCCCCGCCGTGGCCGGCGAACGGACTGGGGCCGACCGGCTACTGGCCTTGCTTTCCGTCTGTGGAATCAAGACCGACCACAATCTCGATGACTGGCTGCGCGATGGTTTCTTCGAGGAGCACTGCCAGCTCTTCCACCAACGCCCTTTCATCTGGCACATCTGGGACGGGCGGCGCAAGGACGGGTTCCACGCCCTGGTCAACTACCACGAGCTCGACCGCAAGCTGCTGGAAAAGCTGATCTACACGCACGTGGGCGACTGGATCGCCCGGCAGAAGGCGGCCGAAAGCCGTAACGAGAGCGGTGCCGAAGGCCGTCGACAGGACGCCGAGGACCTCCAGAAGCGGCTGAAGCTGATCCTCGCGGGCGAGCCGCCCTACGACATCTTCGTCCGCTGGAAGCCGCTGGAGGAGCAGCCGATCGGTTGGGAGCCCGACCTGAACGACGGTGTGCGGCTGAACATCCGTCCCTTCGTCACCGCCGGCGTCCTGCGGAAGAACCCGCGGATCAATTGGAAAAAGGACCGCGGCAAGGAGCCCGAGCGCGACCAGGAGCAGTTCCCCTGGTTCTGGAAAGACGGCGCGTTCATCGGCGACCGGGTCAACGAAGTCCATCTTACCCTTGCCGAAAAGAAGGCGGCGAGGGAGAATGCGCAGAAGAAGTAACTCACGCCAAGGCGCAAAGGAGCAAAGACTGAACGCACTACCCTTTGCGGCTTGGTGCCTTTGCGTGAACGACCCGACAGGAGCTTGATATGACCTGGCAAGAGCGAATTACCGTTGACCCCGAGGTCTGCCACGGCAAGGCGTGCATCAAGGGCACGCGCGTGATGGTCTCGGCGATCCTGGACAACCTGGCGGCCGGCGAATCGCCGGAAGACATTATGCGAGGCTATCACCTTCAGCGCGAGGACATCCAGGCGGCGATGGCCTACGCGGCCGAGTTGGCGCGTGAAACGGTCATCCCCTTTACGC
>CAZUAM010000118.1:0-13971 GCA_964618095.1 uncultured Planctomycetaceae bacterium
CCCGTCGCCAATAGACGGAGTCTGTAGATCGAATTGTTTCACAGGCTCTCAGTCCTCCTGCGTTTGGTTGAGGTGCCCTGCAAAACTTGCACGCGGTTGTCGGCCCCGCCGGCACATTCTTGCAGCGCCGGAGGTTTTTGTCGCCGGGCCGTGCCGGGCGTCCGTACTCGGCAAGGTACTGTGGCTGGGACCGTAAATCGCCGGACTCAACGGATTAGGGCACCTTGACTGCGTCGAGCCCGGCCGCCGGACCCGCCCGTTCGGCGGGACATCTAAGGTGCCCCGCCGATGGGAGGTGGCCTTTGGCCTTGGCCGAGAGTACCAGGTGCAACTCTGATGCCAAGCGGGGACGCTGCCGGTCTCTGTTCTTGTTTGAACCGTGCTGAAGAAGGACCTACACTTCAACGGGCCCGCGCAGGGGCACGTTTCCCGCCGCCAGCCGTCTCTCGAGATGGGGCCATGAATCAGCGCGACAACCGGGCACGTTCGACGGCGGGCACGGCATATCTTGGCGGAGTCGTCGCGGAGAACGAGGCGGCCGCCGCGCTGCGGCGATCGCGCCCGGGAAGGGGCGAACTCACGTGGCCGGTTTGGTGTCGGAATTCGGCCGCCGCATGGCGTCCCCTGATCCCTCTGCTGGGATTCGTGTTGTTCTTTCACGTGGCGGTGGCCGCCGTGTTGGGCAGCGCGGGCCTGCCGATGTGCTACCTCCCGCGAGGCGAACTCCGTCTGGCCGGCGTGCTGGTCTTGGTGTGCGTGATCTTGGGGCCTTCGGGGATCCTGTTCATGCGGCTTGGCCGGGACATGGCCGCTCAGCTTCGGGGACGCAAGCCGCCGGCGTTGAAAGACCGGATGGCAGACCTGCCCGGGCTGGTCCGCGATACCTCGGTCCTGGCGGCGATTTATCTGATCGGGCTGATCGCCTACGTCAATTTGAAACCGGCCATCCCGCTGTTGAACACCGCCAGCTACGACGGGCCGCTGGAATCGTTCGAGCGTGCCTTGTTCGCAGGCGTGCTGCCGAGCGAGTGGCTGGCAACGCGGAGTTCTCCCGCGGCATTCGCCTTCTGGGACATCGTGTACAGTTGGCTTTCCCTGTTCATGTTCGTGTCGGTGACCATCGCGTTGTATTTCGAGGGGATCCGCGGCGGGGCGCGCCTGGCGTTGGCCTACTCGATTGGGCTTTTCCTCGACGTGTTCTTTACCCTCTGGTTTCCCACCTCCGGTCCTTTGTTCGTTCATCCGCAGTGGTTCGGACCTCTGGCCGATCTGCCCAGCGGCGAGCTTGCCGCGTTTCTGCGGCTAACCGTCGAGCAATACCGGCAGTCGCCGGGCACCGTCTATGCCTGCGCGGGGATCTCCGCCATGCCGTCGTACCACGTCTACGGCTGGGTCTGCGGGTTTCTGTACTGGCGGCGACTGCCCCGGAAGGTGTTCCTGGTGGGCCTTGTGCTGACCGCGCTGAATTGGGCCAGTACGGTGGTCTTGGGCTGGCATTACGCACTGGATGGGCTGGTCGGGATCGTGATGGCCCTGCTGGTTTCCTGGGCGGTGGCGCGGGTCATTCCGGAGCCGAAGCCGGCGTAACCGCCGCCCGGCGGTTGAGGACGTTCAACCCTTGAGCCCGGATTATTCATACGCGTGCCACGGCCGTGTCGGCCGTGCTGCCCTGGGTAAACCGGCAAATCTAGAGCACGGCTGACACAGCCGTGGCACGCGAATACCTACCCGACGATGGTCCTATGAATAATCCGCGTTAGCTGCCGATACCGGTTCAGCTCGGCCTCTTCCTGAGACTGGTGCCAGCCGAGAACCTTGCCCATCCAGCCGGCCACTTGCCGGGCAACCTGGTCGGCGTCCGTCAGATAGTAATGCCAGCCGGTGCGGCGCAGCATGACGTCTTCCAGGTGCACCGCCCATTCGTGCCGGCAGCAACGTTCGACGACCTCGGCAGTTAGCGGAGGTGGGAGGATGCCGCTTTGGCCCTCCACTTCTTCCGGCGGCAATAGCGGCTCCTCGGCGGTGCGACAGGGGCGTGCCTTTCGGCGGAGCTCGTGGAGCAGGCGGTCGACGACCTGCTGGGCGATCAGCCGGTAGGTGGTCAGCTTGCCGCCGGCCACGTCGAGCCAGCCCGGCTCGGCCAGGCGGATCTGGTGGGCGCGGGAGATGTCGGACGGCCCGCCGCGCTTCGAGGCGATCAGCGGTCGCAGGCCAGCCCAGGTGCTGATCACGTCCGCCGGGCTCAATCCGGCCGTGGGAAAGGCCACATTGACCACCGCCAGGACGTAATCCACGTCGGCCGGCTCGGTCCGCACGGCTTCGATCGGCCCGTCGTAGTCGGTATCGGTGGTGCCCAGGATGACTCGCTGACCCCAGGGGATGGCGAAGAGGATCCGCCGCTGGTGGGTCATGACGACGGCCTCGGGGACGGGCAGCCGCCGGTGATCGATCACCAGGTGGACACCCTTGGTCAGTCGCAGGCGAATCCGGCTGTGCGGCAGCTTGTCGGCCCAGGGCCCGGTGGCGTTGACCACCGAGCGTGCCGGGAGCCGGTACGGACGATCGGCCATCAGGTCGCGCAGCTCACAGTCCCAGCCGTTGCGGCGGGGCGAGGCGTTTTCCAGGCGGGTGTAGTTGCAGATGAGGGCCCCGTGCCGGGCGGCCGAGCGGAGCGTGTCGATCACCAGCCGGGAGTCGTTGGTCAGCCCGTCGAAGTAACGTACGCCGCCGGTGAGGTTCGCGGGGTTGATGCCCGGCAGATGCTCCAGGAGTTGGCCGCGGCCGAGCGAGTTGGACGGTCCCAGGTTCTGCCCGCCGCAAAGCAGGTCGTAGAGTTTCACGCCGATGCGTAGCTGCCACAACGGCCAAGAGGTCCGGCGGTACGTGGGGAAGAGGAAGGGCAGCGGGTCGGCCAGGTGGGGGGCGATGCGGTGCAAGACCTGCTTCTCGCGGCTGCCCTCGCGGACCAGCCCGATGCGACCCTGGGCCAGGTAGCGGAGCCCGCCGTGGAGCATGCGGCTGGACCGGCTGCTGGTACCGAAGGCCAGGTCGTGCTGCTCGACCAGCCCGGCCCGCAATCCCCGCATCGCGGCGTCGCGGACGATCCCTGCGCCGACGATCCCCCCGCCGACCACGAGCAGGTCCAGCTCCTCGGCGGTGAGTTGTTCGAGTTGGGTGTTGCGAGATTGTGGCAGGGCAGCCGGTTGCATGGACGTTGGCTCCGGGCGACTGTTCAACGCGGTTTACCCCCGATGCCCAGGCCGGGGGAATTCCGCCGCGTGGCCGGGGCGGCCAAACACACCTGCGCCGGGCTCACGCCTTTTTCAACGCGTGGTGCAAGGCCTCGGCCACGGTGCGCAGGGCCTTGATGCGGGCGTAGAGTTTGCAGTTGGCCTCCAGGATGGTCCAGGGGGCATACGTGGTGCTGGTCCGCTGGAGCATCTCGACGACGGCCAGCTCGTATTGCTTCCACTTTTCGCGGTTCCGCCAGTCCTCCTGGCTGATTTTCCACTGCTTGTGGGGCGTTTGCCGGCGTGCCTTGAAACGGCGGAGCTGTTCATCGGGGTTGATCTGGAGCCAGAACTTGACGATCACCGTGCCGAAGTCGGCAAGCTGGCGCTCGAACTCGTTGATCTCGCGGTAGGCCCGTTCCCACTCGGCCTCCGTGCAGAGGCCCTCCACACGCTCGACCAGGACCCTGCCGTACCACGAGCGGTCGAAGATGGTGATGTGGCCGGCCTTGGGTACGTTCTTCCAGAAGCGCCAGAGATAGTGATGGGCCTTTTCTTCGGCTGTGGGGACACCCACGGGGACCACCTGGTAGCCGCGGGGATCCAGCCCGCGCGTCAGCCGCTTGATGTTGCCCCCCTTGCCCGCCGCGTCCCAGCCCTGGTAGACGATCACCGCGGGCACCCGGGCCACGTAGAGCTCGTGCTCGAGTTGGAAGAGACGCTCCTGAAGCTGGTCCAATTGCTGCTGATACTCTTGGCGCTTGAGCGAGAGACTCAAGTCCGCGCGATCCAGGATGGTTTGCTGCCGCACGGGTGAATCGGCCGGCTCGGGCATGGGCTCCGGCTCGGCCGCCGGCTGCGAGACCCGGCGATGAAGTTCCGCCTCGACGGCCCGGATGACCGTCTCAAAGACCTTCACGCGGGCGAAGCGGCCCTGGGTGGCCTCGACCACCGTCCAGGGCGCCTCCGCCGTGCTGGTCCGCTGGAGCATTTCCTCGACCGCTTCCAGCCACTGCGGGTACTTCCGGTGGCGTTTCCACTCGTCCTTGCCGACCTTCCAGGCCGTCGCCGGATCACCTTCCAGGCGCTCGAATCGCTGCTGCTGCTCTTTCTTGTCGATGTGCAGCCAGAACTTGACGATCACCGTGCCGTCGTCGGCCAACTGCCGCTCGAACTGGTCGATGTCCTCGTAGGCCCGTTTCCACTCGCGCTGGGGCGTCAGGCCTTCCATGCGCTCGAACAGCACGCGGCCGTACCAGGAGCGGTCGAAGATGGCGAAGCTGCCGGCCGCGGGCAGGGCCGTCCAGAATCGCCACATCCAGGGATGGTGCTGCTCGGTTTCGTCGGGGGCACTGATCGGATGGACCTTGAAGCCGCGGGGATCGAGCGCCTGGGTAAGGCGATTGATGAGGGTGCCTTTTCCGGCGGCGTCCCAACCCTCGAAGAGGATCACCACCGGCACGCCCGCGGTACGCGCAGCCCGCTGGCACTCGCCCAGCCGGATTTCCATCTCCGGGAAGACCTGTTTGTAGGTTTCCTTGGGGATTTTCTTGTCGAGGTCGACGAGTTCGAGCATGCCGGGGCCCTCGTGGAGTGCTCTGAGCTTCCTTCGGTCAAGAAGTTCGGGGTCGCATGCCCTGGGTATCCAGCGGTTGATTCTGGCGTCACCCCCAAGGAGATGCAACCCCCGGGCGTTCGGTTCGATGGTGATGCACGATCAATGTTCTTCCCAATCCAAAGACCGCCGGACTGCCTTCTGCCAGCGGCGGGATAGGGCCTGGCGCCGCTCGGCCGGGATCTGGGGGGTGAACTCCCGCTCCAGCGCCCAGTTGCCGGCGAGGTCGGCCGTGTCTTGCCAGTAGCCCACCGCCAGACCGGCCAGGTAGGTCGCGCCCAGGGCCGTGGTTTCGGCCACCACCGGGCGGCGGACACGCACGTCGAGCAGATCGGCCTGGAACTGCATCAGGCGGTTGTTCAGCGACGCCCCGCCGTCCACCTTCAGTTCGGCCAGATCCACCGCGGCGTCTCTCTGCATGGCCTCGACCAGGTCGGAGGTCTGATAGGCCATCGACTCGACGGCGGCCCGGGCGAGGTGGCCGGCCGTGGTGCCGCGGCTGATGCCCAGGATCGTGCCGCGGGCATAGGGGTCCCAGTGCGGGGCGCCCAGTCCGACAAACGCCGGTACGAAATAGACGCCGCCCGAGTCGGGCACCGTGGCGGCCAACTCTTCCACTTCAACCGAAGTCTTGATGATTCTCAGCCCGTCGCGCAGCCACTGGACCACCGCCCCGGCAATGAAGACCGATCCTTCCAGGCAGTAGGTTACTTCCCCACCGATTCCCCAACCGATGGTAGTCAACAGATTGTTCGCCGACGCGACCGGCTTGTTGCCGGTGTTCATCAGCAGGAAGCAGCCGGTGCCGTAGGTGTTCTTGGCGCTGCCCGGCTCAAAACACCCCTGGCCGAAGGTGGCTGCCTGCTGGTCGCCGGCCGCGCCGCTGATGGGGATCGGCCCGCCGAACCACTCGTCGGCCGTCTGGCCGTAGATCTGGCTGGAGGGGCGGACCTCGGGCAGCATGGCGCGGGGGATCTCCAGCAGCCGCAGCAATTCGTCGTCCCAGTCGAGGGTGTGGATGTTGTAGATCAGCGTGCGGCTGGCGTTGCTGTAGTCGGTCAGGTGACGCTTGCCGCCGCTTAGGCGCCAGATCAGCCAGCTATCGACGGTGCCGAAGAGGATCTCGCCTTTTTCGGCCCGGCGGCGCAAACCCTCGTGCGTGTCCAATAGGTGCTTTATTTTTGTGCCGGAGAAGTACGCGTCCACGACCAGGCCGGTCTTCGCGCGGAAGGTTTCTTCCAGGCCGTCGGCCTTGAGCCGCTCGCAGATGCCGGCGCTTACGCGGCTTTGCCAGACGACGGCATTGGCCACCGGGCGGCCGGTGTCGCGCTCCCAGAGGACGGTCGTCTCGCGCTGGTTGGTCACTCCCAGCGCGGCGACGTCGGCGGCCGTCAGCGACGCCCGGGCAAGCGCCCGTCGGGCCACCTCGAGTTGCGACGACCAGATGGCCTCGGGATCGTGCTCGACCAGCCCGGGCGCCGGCAGGATCTGCTCGAATTCCTCCTGGACCGACGCCACGATCCGGCCATCGTGACCGAAGACAATCGCCCGGCTCGAGGTGGTACCCTGGTCCAGGGCGAGAATGTACTTGCTCATCAGCGAACCACCCTTCTAAGGCTAAGACTGGCGTAGTCTACCGCTGCGGCGGAGTGCTCGCAAGGTGCGCACCTTGCGAGGCGCGCACTGATCGGATAAACAAGGGGGGACTGTTTCAGCGTGCTGACCAAGCGCGGCGACATGGAACACGCAATGTCATCACCGGCCAGGCGTGACGATTGCAGTGCAGGGGCAGGGTAAACAGAGGCGCGCGATCTTTGGGGTGATCCGCTTGGCCGCCCAAGGGGCAGGCAGGCTGCCCCTGCCACCCCCGCTATCAGAGCCCGTTTAGCCGTCGCGGCTGCGCGGCGGAACGCGACGGCGTGGGAACAATCTCCTGCGGGACTATTTGCTTTTCTCCCGGAAGGTTGATAAAATTGCGGGAAAATGGGGTCCGCCTGTCTGAGGGGGCCCCAGCCGCCGCGCTTGGGGTTTGCCAATGGCCGTCGACACCGCTGAAGACTTCTATGCGGTTCTCGAAAAGAGCAAGCTGCTCTCTGCCGAGCAGTTGACCGACGCCCGGCTTGCCGCCGAGCAGGGCGACGACCCCAAGGCCGTCGCCAAGGCCCTTGTCCAGAAGGACCTGCTCACCCGCTGGCAGGCCGGCCAGTTGCTCGCCGGGCGAAGCTCCTTTTTCCTGGGCAAGTACAAGCTGGTCGAGCCGATCGGCCGGGGCGGTATGGGGAGTGTGTTCCTGGGGCAGCACACCACCATGAACCGCCGCGTGGCCCTGAAAATCCTCTCCCGGCAGGTCGGCAAGGACCCCGCCTCGCTGGAGCGATTCCTGGATGAAGCCCGCGCCATCGCCGCCCTGGACCACCCCAACATCGTCCAGGCCTACAGCGTCGACCACGACGCCGATCGCTACTACCTGGTGATGGAGTATATCGATGGCCGGGATCTCAAGCGGTTGGTCGAGGCAGAAGGGCTGCCCGACTACGAAACCGCCGCCGACTACGTCCGGCAGGCGGCCGACGGCCTGGCACACGGCCACGGCCGGAATATGATCCACTGCGACGTCAAGCCCTCCAACCTGCTGGTCAATCACCAGGGCGTGGTGAAGATCGTCGACATGGGGTTAGCCCGGCTCAACGGGCGCGAGCAGGAAGAGGTAAATGGACAGGGCGAACGGATACTGGGCTCCGTCGACTACCTGGCCCCCGAACAGGCCCTGGAGCGTTCCGACTTCGATCACCGGGCGGACATCTACTCCCTGGGATGCACCTTGTACTTCCTGCTCACCGGCCATCCGCCGTTTCCCGAGGGGACGCTGCCGGAGCGAATCGTCAAGCACCAGATGCAGCAGCCACGCAGAATTCACCGAGAACGGCGGGATGCGCCCGCGGGTTTGGTCAAAATCTGCGAGAAGATGATGGCCAAGAGGCCCGAAGATCGCTTCCAGTCGGCAGAAGAAGTCAGCCGGGTGCTGGCCGAGTGGCATCTTGCGGAACCGAAGCACAAGCGTACCGTCCCGCTGAAAACGGCACAACCGCTGGAGGAACCGGCCGGAGGGGGGCTGCCCGCGATCAACCTCGAGGCAGAGCCACAGCCGACTGCGGCCGCCGGCGCGGGCAAAGAGGGTCCGTGGAAGGTGCCCGGAGTCCTCCAGAGCCGAGGGCAGAGAATCGCGGCCTTGGTGGTTGCCGGGCTGGCCGCGGCAGCGGTAGCCGCCGCAACGGCCGTCTGGTTGCTCGGCCCCGCATCGGCTCCCCCCGAGCGCGACCAGACACAGGCCGGGCCGAGCACGGCCGGGGCCGAGAAGAACGGACCTGCCGGCAAGCGGTCCACACCCTCCGACGAGCCGGGAGACAATCATCACGTACCTCTGCCCGAGAAGCCTCCGCCCGACAGACCTCCCGCTGACCAATCCCCGCCCAATCAGCCGGAAGCCGACCCACCCCAGCCGGACAAGCCCCAGCCGGACAAGCCCCAGCCGGACAAGCCCGAGCCGGACAAGCCGGAAATGAAGGAACCCGATAAGGGACCGCAAGAGCCCGGGAAGCAACCGGACAAGCCGGAGAACAAAGATCCCTTCGGCCAGTTAGCCACCGCCGTCGATCTGCCGCTCCTTCGCGCCAACCCGAGCCCGGATGCGCAGCCCGGTGTGCCCGTTTCTCTGGGGGAGCTTCGGTTGGAACCCAACGCTACCTGCGAGATCGAGCTGAAGAGCGGCCAAAACGCGGTGCCCGGCAAGCGACACTTCGCGCTGGACCGCGACGGGGACGGCCACAGTTGGCTGATCCGGCTCGATTCGGACGGCAACCAAGACACCGACGTCCAGCAAACCGACCTGGCACGGATCTGGCTCGATAAGCAGACGCTGAAGTTTCAGTGGCTCAACGGGGCTGGCCGGGCTCGGGGCAACTACTTGCGCAACTGCGGGTTGTTGGTCCGTGTCGATGAACAAACCCGTTGGCTGCCGCTTTGCCAGCCGAAGACCGTCGATCCGCCGGTGCTGGACCTCGACGGCGGCGTGACAAGAGCCTCGTTGCCGTTGGCCGGATGGATGCCCAAGGTCGGCAAGTTGCGGCTGCAAGTAACCGGCCTGGAAGGCCCCTTTCCGGAGCATGCATTCAAGCCGCCCGACGGCATCTCGGAAAAGGGCCTGGTCGAGGTCCTCCTCTCCGGCGACAAGTTGCCCGGCGTCGTGCTGCACGTCAGGCTGGCCAGCAGGGGGCGGGCGGCAAGTGTCGAGCTGACCGGCTTCTATCAGTTGGCCGACCAGGTCCGGCAACCGTTCCAATCCGCGGAGGCCATGCGGCTGACCCGCAAGTTCTACGCCATGCAGAAGCTTGCGGAGAACGCCCGGGATAAGCTCCGGAGAGAGGATCCCAGGTGGCCTGACCTGAACCGGCGGGTCGAGCTCTTGAAAGAAGCCCTGGAACAACTTGCAGCCCTGCGCGATCTGTACCACCAGATCCATCGTAGGGGGAAGATCCACTTCCGCGTGTTCCGCCCCGTCGGTGATCGCCAGATCGAACTGTTTACGACCAAGAAGACCACGCCGGAAGATCCCGACGAAAGCGGGAAGTCGCCTCCCGAGAATCGGCCCGAAGCGGAATGAAACCTCTCCTGACACTCTGTTTGGCTCTGTCGCTGCCGGCGACGGTCCTCGGCCAACAGGTGGCAACCTGGCAAGGCAAGTCGGTCCGGCAGTGGGCCGACCGGTTGGCCGAGGAGGACGTCCGCGCCCAATGGTACGCCGCCTACGCCCTGGGACAGCTCGGGCCGCAGGCCGGCACGGCCGTCGAGCCGCTGCTGGAGATCCTTGAGGACCGCAGCCGGGATGAATACGTCCGCGGCTGCGCCGCCTGGGCCCTGGGACGCATCGGCTCGGAAGTTGAAACGGTCGTCGAGCTGCTCACCGAGACGCTCCGGTCGAAACACCTCTCGGTCCGCAGGAATTCTCCCCGGGCGCTGGGCAATCTGGGCGCGGCGGCCGGACCGGCGATCCCGGGGCTCGTGGAACTGCTGGAGGATCAAGATCCTGCGGTTCGCGCGGCCGCGGCCGTGGCCCTTTGGAAGATCGATCGGCATCCCAACGCGATCCCGGCCCTGGCGGAGATGACGCGTCGGCAAGACGGCCCGGCAGCTTATCAGGCCGTAGTTGCCTTGGGCCAAGTGGCTTCGCAAGCGGAAGAGGTGGTGCCGGCTCTGGTGGCAGCTCTGCGCCACACCGACCCGGACGTCCGTCGCGCCGCCGCCCGCTCCTTGGGCCGAATCGGGCCGCCGGCAATCCCTGCGCTCGAACAGGCACTGGCCGATCCCGGCCAGGAGGTCCGCCGCAGCGCCGTCGAGGCGCTGGGCTGGATCGAGTACCCTCTGGGTGCGGCGGCCGTGCCCACTCTGATCGATGCCCTCAAGAACGAAAGCCCTGCGGCCCGCCGCGCCGCCGCCCGGGCGCTGGGCCGCTTCGGTCCCGCGGCCAAGGCGGCCGAGTCGGCGCTGATCGAGGCGCTGCGCGACAGCGACCGGCAGGTTCGCCGGGCGGCCGCCCGGGCGCTCGGCGAGGTTCGGTCCAATGCCGACGCGCAGCCGGAGAGTTAGCGACCGGCAAACGGACCAAGGCGACGGCCCGTTCTCCTGCGGACTGCCCCGGTATTCGCGCTTCCCGTACATTGACAAAGCTGGCGCTGCTGCTACCGTGACCTGAGGGTGTCTTTGCCGATGAAGCAGTCCCAGTCAACCAAGATTCCGCCGCATGAGAGTAGTCACCGCTGGCAGTATAGCTTACGGGATATGCTGCTGGTGATGCTGGGTCTCAGCGTGCTGCTGGGGACCGGGCGGGCATTCGGCGGACTGCTGGGCCGGATGGAGCTGGGCCTGGTGCTGATTGCCGGGATGTCCGTTTATATCGCGGGCATTTTCACCCGTATTCGCTGGCCATGGCTCCTTGGCCTCGTCCTATTGTTTCTTACCGGGTGGTTCAGCACGCCTTCGGGTTGGCCCCTGAGGTTGCGTTTCCTCCATCCCGGGGTGGCCAGCGCGGTATACGCAGCGGCGGGTGTGCCGGTCATTCTGGCCAGCCGGCCTGGCGAAAAGAGGTGGCCATGGATGCTCGCGAGCGTTGCCTGCTTTGTTGCCCCGGCGCTGGTAACTCCGCCCGACCCGCTCAGCATGCTGATTGCGGCGGCACCCTTGTGCCTTTGCTATACGCTGGTGGCGCTGGCTTGGAGGGGACGAAGATCGGCCCTGCTTGTCATGGGGCCTGTGTTTCTGTTGGGCGCCTTGGGGACGGTGCTCGGCAGCTATTTCGTTGCACATCGAGCGGCGAGCCGTTCGACGGCCGCACCGATCGTCGGCCAAGTCGCGCCGGAGATTGTCGACTTGCTGATGATTGCATCCGCTCCCGTGGCACAACTCGGCGCCGTGGTGACAATCCTTGCGATGCTCAACAGATCACGCCCCAGAGCAGAGTGAAACGAGCAACGTGGCGACGCTAGCTGAGTCCGCACTGCCCGAGCGTACGGCCGATCTTGGGCCAGCCCGCACCCGCCAAGCCCTTTGACGAGCACTTCAGCACCACCAGCGTCTCGTTGTCCAACCCGAAGGCGACTCGCTCGGGGGCCGGGATCGTCCCGGCCGAGCGGACGGCCGCGCTATCCACACGGTTACGGCAGCACTTCGACAGTGATCTCGGGACAGCCGCTCAAACGCGTGTCGTTCGTCAGAAACACGTCGCACCCATGTTCCACGGCGGCGGCCAGATGAATGGCATCCGCGGTCTTGAAGTCATAAGTCGCGCGGATATGCGTGGCTCTATCGTACACGGCCGTGGTCAGCGGAACCCAACGGACGTCGGGCAGAGCGAAGAACGCATCAAACTTGGAGAGCGTGAGCGTGTCGCCGAGCCGGATGGGAGTGACCCGGCATTCCAGACGGGTCAAGTCGCTCAACGCAATCTGATCTCCGGCCGATTGCACGGTTGCCAGCCGCTTGGCGGCCCGGACTTGAAACGGTCCCGCAAGGTCCAGATAGTAGATCAAAATCATGCTGTCACAGTAGACCAGCATGGCTACCCCTGCTCCGGCGGTTGCTGCCTGGAACCCCGCCGATATTCCCCTTCGAAGCGTTCATCACCTGAACGCACTTGTTCGATCTCGGCGTCGATTTCTTCTCGGGTTCGAAAGCGGTGGCCGGCGGCTTCCAGTTCGGAGCGCGCGCGCTGCAAGTATTCCCACCAGTTCTCCGCATCGGGCTGCAGCTCTGGGACGGATCGAATGACGATTTCGACCGGCCCTTCCGGCAACGGCGGCTTCGAGTCGAGTTCCAACGTGCCGTCCGGCTTGAGCCGGCCGTGCACTACGACTTGGTTTCGATTCATCGGCCTTACTCCTGACGCTGCTCCCCTTCTGAAGTCATGCCACACTGCCCCAGCGTTCTGCCAATCTTGGGCCAACCGGCACCGGGCAGGCCCTTTGAGGAGCATTTCAGGACCACCAGCGTCTCGTTGTCCAGGCCGAAGGCGACTCGCTCGGGGGCCAGGATCGTGCCGGCGGAGCGGACGGCCGCTTCGAGCTGGGCCCTCCAGCGGGCCTTGCCGTGGAAGTCGACCGCGTGGACCAGCCCGCTGTTGTCGCCGAAGTAGATCACCTCGTCCTCCCCGATCACCGGGGTCGACTCGACCGGGCCGGCGGCCTGGTACTGCCAGCGGATCTTGTGGGAATTGCCGTCGATGCAGGCCAGCGCTCCGCGGGGCTCCTGGCCGCGGCGCGACTGGCTCAGGCCGACGTAGACGTGGCCGTGCGGGTCGATCACCGGCGAGGCGAGCATCTGGCCGGGCATCTTGGTCCGCCAGGCCGGCTTGCCGTCGGGGGCGAACCCGTGCAGGTGCTCGTCGCGGCCGGCCACGACCAGGGTGCCGTCGTCGGTCACGGCCGGCCAGCAGCGGACGTACCAGCCGGCGTGGCCCCGTTGGGCCGCGTGGTCCCAGAGGTTTTGGCCTCTTCCCTCGTCGAGCCGGACGGCGAAGACGTAGCCCTCTTCGGAGCCGATGTAGAGCACGCCCTGGTGGATGACCCCCGCGGCGTCGAACTTCTGCCGCGAGCGGAAGTAGCGGCGGGGGCGCCGTATTTTGCCCTGCGCGTCGACCTGGATCAGGCCGCCGTCGAAGGCGCTGATATAGGTGTTTCCCTGCCCGTCGACGACCGGGGCCGCATATCCCAGTGGTTCGCCCACCCCGGCGGGCGTCCAGACCTGTTTGCCCTCGGAGCTGACGCAGTGCAGCAGGCCGTCGCTACAGTGCAGGCGGATGCTCCCGTCGGGTGCCACGGTCGTCGGACCCGGGGCGTGGCTGCTGGTGACGTACTCCCAACAGATCTCCGGGCGTGCGTCTTGCTCCCGGAGGGCCACCAGCCTTCCCTGCACGTGCAGGAAGACCCGTCCGGCCGGATCGACCGAGGGGGCATTGCTAAGCGGCTTCGACTCGCCGGCCGGCGGCGGCTCCTCCGGGTATGCCCAGACAAACTGCGGCGGCCTGACCGGTTTTGGTTTTGGCTTGGGTTTGGCCTTCGGCTTCGGCGGCTGGGCCTTCGCCGGTGCCGGCCGTTTCGTTTCTTCCCGTACGGGCCGCTTTGTCTCCTTAGGCTTCGGCCGTTTCGCTTCCTCCGGTGCGGATGGCCGGGTCTCCTGCGGCGGGGCAGCCTGCTCGGCCGGCGGTTGCGCCGTCGGCGCCGTTGGCGGTGGGACCGGTTGGGCCGGCGCTTCTGCCGCCGGTGAAGCCGCTTGCGGTTTAGCCGGCGGCGGCCGGACCGCTCCCGATGGTGCTGGCGGTGCCGGGGGGATGCCGGGCCGGGGCAGCGGGACCGGTTGGGCCGGCGCTTCTGCTGCCGGTGAAGCCGCTTGCGGCTTAGCCGGAGGCATCGGTCGCGCCGGGGGCTCGTACGCTGGTGGCGCCGCTGGCGGCTCAGCCGCTGGCGGCGGCCGGACCGCTCGCGGCTGCGCCGGCGGAACACCGGGTGGCCCCGCACTGGCGGCAGGTTCTGCCGGCGACGCCCCGGATTGGATCAGCTTGAACAGCCCGACGGCCTG
>CAZUAM010000119.1:0-6631 GCA_964618095.1 uncultured Planctomycetaceae bacterium
GAGCACGGCTGACACAGCCGTGGCACGCGAGAACCGACCCGACCATGGTCCTATGGATAATCCGGGCTAGCGGCCGCCGGTACGGCGGCCCTTTTCCTGCCGACCACTCCCCAGTGATCACAATCGAAATCGCCAACGAACAATCGCACGTGCCGCTGGAGGATGGGCGGCTCCGGGACGCCGTGCGGATCGTCCTGGAGAGAGAATCCGTGGCCCGCGCCCGGATCAGCCTGGCGGTGGTCGATGACCCGACCATCCGCCGGCTGCACCGAGAGTACCTGGAAGAAGACGAACCGACCGACGTGTTGAGTTTCCTCTTGGAGCGGAACGAGGACAGCCTGGAGGGGGAAGTGATCGTCAGTGGCGAGACGGCCCGGCGGGCGGCCGCCCGCTTCGGCTGGCCGGCCGAGGATGAGTTGTTGCTGTACGTGGTCCACGGTACGCTCCACCTGGTCGGCTACCAGGACGCTACGCCTGAAGAACAGGCCGGGATGCGCCAGCGGGAACGGGCGTATCTTTCCCACTTCGGCCTTGACCCGCGCTACGAGGAGTCCGACGTGTCGCCGGGCGATGTTACCGAAGGACAAAAGAAGGTCCCGTGAGTTCCCCGATGTTTTGGCTGGCCTTGGCCGGCCTGTTGCTGACCTGCCTGGCGGCGATCGGAGCCCGATCGCTGGCCGAGTTCTCGCCCCATGAGCTGAAAGAGATCTGCCGCCGCCGTAAGACACCTGATCGGCTGGGCCAGATCCTCAGACGCCGCGACCAGGTCGCCCTGGCCGCCGAAACCTTGCAGGTGGTGGCCACCGCCGCGTTCATCGGCGCCGGCGCCTTCTGGATCTGGGTGCAGTGGCAGGCGGAGGGTCCGCCGGGCTGGGCACTGCGGGCCTCCTGGCTGGCCGCCGGGGCAGTGGCCCTGTTGGCCGTCGAAATCTGGATCCCCTGGTCGGTGGTCCGCCTCTGGGCGGCTCCGTTCTTGTACCACACCTGGACCCTCTGGCTGGGCGTCAGCTTCCTGCTGGCCCCCTTGGTCGTGCTGGCCCGGTTCGTCGACGCCGTGGTGCACCGCCTGGCCGGCCGGACTCCCGAGCAGCCCGACGAGGAATCGTTCGAAGACGACATCCGCACCATCGTCACCGAAGGGCATCGCGAGGGCCTGCTGGAGGAGGATGCGCGTGAGATGATCGAAGGGGTGATGGAACTGGGCGATCTCGACGTCTCGGAGATCATGACCCCGCGCAGCGATATGGTCTGCATGACCCTGGGCCTTTCCTGGCAGGAGGCCCTGGACTTCGTGGTCGAGGTGGGCCACACGCGAATCCCGGTTGCCAACAAGAACCTCGACGACATCGTGGGCGTCCTCTATGCCAAGGACCTCCTGCCCGAACTGGCCAAAGGGCCGGACGAGCCGCTGCGGCCCTGGACCACTCTGCTCCGCAAGCCCCACTTCGTTCCCGAAACCAAACCGATCGACCTCCTCCTACAGGAGTTCCAACAGACCCGAAACCACATGGCCGTGGTCCTGGACGAGTACGGCGGCGTCTCCGGACTGGTGACCATGGAGGACGTGCTGGAGGAGATCGTCGGCGAGATCGTCGACGAATACGACGAGGACCTGGTCGAAGGGATCCGCCAGCTCGACGACGGGTTGTGCGAGGCCCTGGGCAAGGTCCACATCGACGAGCTGAACGAGAAGCTCGGGCTCGAGCTGCCCGACGAGGACGACTTTGATACCATTGCCGGCTTCGTCTTCAGCCGCTTGGGACACATCCCCGAGGTGGGCGAAGAGCTGCTGGCCGGCAACGTGCGGATCACCGTGCTGGAGGCCACCCGACGGCGGATCGAACGAGTGCGGATCGAGATCCTCGACCGCCCGCGCCGTGAGACGGCATAGCGTCACTGTAAACTTCCGACCATTGACGCGACGAGCATCGACCGTCCTTGCTCGGCGTGTCACACGCGGTATAATGGACTATTGGCCCGGCGGCAGTGGAGTTCGGGGAAAAGGAAACCACGAGGAGAAACCCGTGAAACCGCTCGACATGACCCCGATCATCAAGCGTTACCCCGGATGCTTCGTCGCGTTGAGCGATGATCGGACAGAAGTTCTCGGGAAAGGGGCCACTCCAGAAGAAGCGCTCCAGGAGGCGAAGGAAAACGGTGCTGAGAATCCGATTTTGACCAGGATTCCGGAAGAGAATAGAAGCTATTTGCTGTGAAGACGTTTACGCTTCCTTACACGCGATACCTGGTTTCTCCGCCACATGCGAAAAGGGCACAGTACGTTTACCGGCCGGTCGTTCCCGTGACGTTGTCCTTTGGAAAACGGGCGATACGTTTCGACGCACTTGTCGATTCAGGAGCCGACCAGTGCACTTTCCCTGGCTGGATCGTCAGAAGGTTGGGCAAAGACCTGTACAAAGGGAAAGAAAGACTGTTTTCCGGCATCGGCGGCTCTGTTCTGGCATACCTCCACCGATCGCGCCTGGAATTTCATGGAGTTGAGTTCACGGCGAACGTCTTCTACTCGCATGCATGGGATGATATGCCTTTCGGACTCCTTGGGCAGGCGGGCTTCTTCGCTCACTTCGACGTCAGATTCAGTTACAAGGACAAGGCAATTCATTTCAGGTCTCGATAGCCGGTAGGCCGCAGTTCGGCCGCAGGCAGTTGCCTCATGGCACTGGAAGCCACGCAACAGCGGATTGAACGCGTGCGGATCGAGATCCTCGGCCGCCCGCGCCGTGAGACGGCGTGAGGGCCGGTGGGGGGGCAGGCCGGGATTCGGGACCAAGCCCCTCTTTCCGCTTGAGCCCTGCGTACCTAATCTCTGATTCCAGCCTGCCCCCAAGTCCCATCTTGACGCCGTCCGGGTGTGTGTCGAGGCTGATACGCTGCGCAAGAAGCCGCTGGCCATTGCGGCCGGAGAGGCCCTTCGCTACGATCAAGACAGCCCTGGTGCGCTGCCAGTTGCTGGGGGCATAGGCTGATCACTCCGTGCGGCCGGTCGGGGCGTTTCAATTGTCCCTTTCCGACAAGGAGGAGCTAATGCGAGGAGTTTGCCCTACTGTCGCAGGGCTTGCCCTCATTCTCATGGCGGGGCTTACCGGATGTTCGAGTGACGACGGGGCGGAGGAGAATCCAGAGGCAAGAGTCTTGTCAGAGAGTCGCGGCGAACATGCTCGGGATGGGGGAGAGCACCAGCGAGGTGAACGAGGCGAAGAGTCAGGCCGTGAACTCGCGCTGGAGGAAGCCTACGATAACGTCCGAAATGGCGCTCGGTTACAACTGGCATACGACTCGCAAACCAATTCCTTCAAAGGAACGCTGGAAAACACCACTAGCGAAACCCTACGCCGAGTTCGGGTTGAGGTTCATCTATCCGACGGAACAGAACTCGGCCCGACAACTCCGTCTGACCTGGCCCCAGGTGAGAAGAAGGACGTGGAGCTAAAGGCAACGTCAGCGAGCTTCGACGGGTGGACCGCCCATCCGGAAGTAGGTAGTGGTGAACATGGGCACGACCACGGCGACGAACACGGAAAGGCGGATTCGGATTAGCCCCACACGGGCGGGCTACCCGGTTCTGAATCCGTGGGTGGCCCGGCTTGGCAGAAGCTGGGTGCCGTGGGCACAGGAAACCTGGGGTCGGCGCCGAGCACGAAGGTGAGGGTGTTTCCGCAACGGCGATCCCTTCCCGTGTTTCTTGTCGCTTCGCGACCCAGCTTGGAAGCTGGGCCACCCTGTCGGTCAACTCGACATTCAGAGCACGGCAGGGCATACTGTTCGCTCGTGGAACGAACGCCCGTTTCTTGTGCGGGGAATAGCACCCCCACCCTGTCAGCCATGCCCACCGAAAAAGACACCGCCATCGTGCTGCGGACCGTGGAGTTCAGCGAATCGAGCCTGGTGGTGACGCTGTTTACCCGGGATTTTGGCAAAATAGGGGCTTTGGCGAAGGGGGCGAGGCGGCTCAAGGCCCCTTTCGACTCTGCTCTTGACGTGCTTACCCTCTGTCGAATAGTCTTCCTCCACAAATCGTCCGAAGCCCTCGACTTGTTGACCGAAGCCAAGCTCCTGCGGCGGTTTCGCCCGGCCGGCAGGGACCTGTCGAGTCTCTACGCCGGGTACTACGTCGCCGAGCTGCTCGGAGAACTTGTTGACGATTGCGACCCCCATCCGGGACTGTTCGACCTGGCCGACGAGACCTTGGAGGCACTGGCCGCCGGGGAAGCCGTTCCCCGGCGGGTGGTCCGATTCGAACTCGGCACGCTGCGACTGCTGGGACACATGCCCTCGTTGGAGCGCTGCGTCGGATGCTCCGTGCCGGTTGAGGCCACGGGCCGGGTTGCTTTCGGAGCGCTCGACGGCGGGGTGCTTTGCGAGGACTGCCGCGCCGGAAGGAAACAGGTTGTTTCGGTCAGCGCGGGCGCGCTGCGGACGATGACACGACTGGCCGACACGGACGCCGAGGCCTGGCGGCGAATCGAGATCGGTTCGCAAACACTGGCCCAGATCCGCGGCGTGTTGAACCGTTACTTGACGAACCTGTTGGGGCGAAAGCCCCGTATGCACCCGTACCTGGGCCCGCTCTGGAACTGACGCGTCGCCGCAGCAACCAGCAAGGACAAGGATGTCCGGTATGTCCACTCAGGGATTGAGACTCTTGGGGGCTCCGAGCAGCGGGGCAGGTCGCGGCGTCGATGCCTGCGGCGTCCCTGCCTCCGGGACAAGTCTGGGGCTTCGCTGCGCTCAGCCGGCAGCCACCCATACGATTCGCCTTGCCGGAGTACTGGTGATCTTTGCCGGCGTGTTGGCATTGGCTGCGGGCTGTGCGGGTGTGCCGCCGGTCCCCGATGGGGCAAACGCCCGCCCACCGGGCGCCGTCTCGCCCTTGGCAGAGGATGACGAGGACGGCGGCTGGCTGTTCGATCGGCTGACGGGCCGCCGGTCGTCGGCCTCGCGGGTGAGCGATCCCTCCGGGGTGGTTCCGGCCTCGGCCACCGAACCGGTTGCTTCTGGGTCAGCGGTTCCCCCGACGGTTTCGGCTGCGGCGCCCAAATCGGACGAGGACTCCGGCTTCGAGTGGTCGGACCTGAGCCCGGATAACGTGGTCAAGAACGCCAAGAAAGCGGTCGGGCTGGGGCCGAACGAAGGGCTCGCCCGCACGCAGTTCGAGGAAGGCGAGGGGCTGTTCGAGCAGAAGAAGTATTCGGAGGCGGCCAAGAAGTTCAAATCGGCGGCGGGGCGCTGGCCCGACTCGGTGCTGGAGGAAGACGCCTTGTTCTTGCAGGGCGAGTGCTACTTCTTTTCCGACCAGTATCCCAAGGCACAAGATACCTACGAGAATCTTCTGAAGAAGTACGACAACTCGCGGCACCTGGACACCGTCGGCAAGCGGCTGTTCTCCATCGGGCACTACTGGGAGCAGTTGCACCAGGCCCATCCGCACTGGCCGGTCACGCCCAACCTGACCGACAAGGAGCGGCCCTGGTTCGACACCTTCGGCAACGCCCTGAAGGCCTACGAAACCGTGCGGATGAAGGATCCCACCGGCCCGCTGGCCGACGACAGCGTGATGGCCACGGCCAACGCGTATTTCGGCAAGGGCCGATACGAGGACGCTTCCTACTACTACGACCTGCTCCGCAAGGAGTATCCCCGCAGCGAGCACCAGGTCCAGGCCCACGTATTGGGGCTGCAAAGCAAGCTGCGGGTGTACCAGGGCGAGCTGTACGACGGCACGCCGCTGAGCGAGGCGGACGAGATTGCCGAGCAGACGCTGACCCAGTTCCCCGGCCAGTTGGGCTCGGAGCAGGTCCGCGTGGCGCAGACCCGCGACCGGATCGTCGAACAGAAGGCGGAACGGGACTGGGCTATCGCCCAGTACTACGACCGGAAGAAGCAGTACGGCCACGCCCGCCTTTACTACCAGTACATCATCAACGACTATCCGCTGACCCAAACCGCTCACAGGGCCCGGGCGAGGCTGGACCAGATCCGCAACGAGCCGGATCGACCACCCAACCGGTTCAAGTGGCTGACCGACGTGTTCGAGCCGAAAGGGACTGGCGGGGCAGCCCCTTCTTCGCCTTCACCGCTGCAAGGGATGAGCGACGTTTTTCGGAGCTCCGAGGCCCCGGAGGAGAGAAAGCCCTATGAGCCTTCACCTTCTTGGCCGGACTGACCGGATGCTGCGTTTCCCAATGCACTGGTTCTGCCTGCCGGAACCTGGCCGCGTTGCCGGTCGGACGGGGGCCCGCGTCGCTTGCTACGCAGTCTGCGGCCTGTTGCTCATCGCGTCGGCCGGATGTGCCGGCTACCAGATCGGCAATCAGTCGCTCTACCCGGCCCACGTCCGTACCGTCTACGTCCCCATGTTCGAGTCGACCAGCTTCCGCCGCAACCTGGGCGAGCGGCTCACCGAAGCGGTACAGAAGGAAATCGAGCTGAAGACCCCCTACAAAGTCGTGCACGACCCCAACGCCGACAGCGTGCTCAGCGGACGGATCGTGAGTGAGACGAAGCGCCTGGTGGTCGGCAGCCGCGGCGGAGACCCCCGCGAAGTCCAGGTCAACCTGCGGGTAGAGGTGAGGTGGATCGACCGCTGGGGTGAGATGCTCCGCCAGGCGGA
>CAZUAM010000119.1:6641-13897 GCA_964618095.1 uncultured Planctomycetaceae bacterium
GCGGAACCGATTCCGCTCTCGCCCGAGGTGACCGACGTCGGCGCCAGCGCCAATGTGGTTCCCGAGGTCGGCCAATCGGTGGCCGTGGCCCATCAGCAGGCCATCACCCGCCTGGCCGAACAGATCGTGGCGTTGATGGAAGCGCCGTGGTAGGTTCGTGCGCAAGAGCGGGGACGGCGACCGATTTCCGGCGTTGTTTGTGCCGAATCGGGTTCCGCAGCGATTTTTTGGAGGCATGCTTTACGGGCTCAATAATTCACGAGGGGTGGTTTGCCTCTTCGTAACCGGTTTGTCCTGAGTCGGTTACGTCGTCGCCGTTTCGGCGTTCTTCGTTCGGATCACGGGTCTGTCAAGCCCATTTTGACTCGGCCCGGGCGGCGCAACGCCTTGGCTCGGGCCGCGTTGCGCCCGAATAATTGTTGCCCCGTTTTGGCCGGGCAAAATCCAAAAACTCCCGCAGCAGGCCATCCGTCGGCGGGTCCTCCCCACGCGGCCGTGCTCCCGCGGCGCGCCATCACCACGTTTTCAAAGGGCGGCGTCGCCGAAACGTCCCGGCGCCTGATCTCGCGCGAGTCGCGCCCGTGCCGCCGGGAAGGTCGGCCACAAAGTATGCATACATATGTATACTATTTGGCCCGTGGCGTCAATCGCAAGAGATGGGCCAGGTCGAGAGTCGGCCGCCTGGAGGAAAGGGTCCTATGGGAGGAGAATTGGGGACACGGTGCGAGCGCGGTTTGCCACAGGCGTTGGTCGGAAAGGCACGCCGGTGGTATGATGACCGCGTGGCCGGACCGTTCCGCATTGCGTTTCCGGAGCACTCTTTGCATCACGCGGTGTCCGGCCGGAATGGGCTTGCAGCGATTGCCTTCAGGCCAAACCGATCAGGGCCGAGCGGACATCGCTAATGACAAACGGCGCTCTGACCCCAAGCACCAAGCACATACAAGTGTACAGTATTGGGGCTTGCAAGTCAAGGGAGAGAGTGGGCCAGAGCGGCGGCGGGCGGGTGGTAGTGGTCGCTTGTGGCCCGGTGCGGGGTCAGGATAGACTGCGGGTATGAGAAGGCAGCCGCAGGGAACGTCGCTTCGTGACTCGGCCGACATTGGTCAGGGGGTGGTGTTATCCGATGGGTGGAATGATATCCGGCGACCTTTTGTGGCCGAGGCACACGGGTTCAAGAACCGATGCCACCCGCGATCTCTGCATCTGAAAGCGTGAATAGGCCATTAACGTGAGCAAAGCAAAGCTTCTGTGTTTAGTTTCGCTGGTCGTCTGCGTGGTAGGTGGGGCAATCGCTACGGCCATTGTGTTCTCGATGCGTAGTGCGCCGACTGGAGCTCCGAGTGGGGCAGCTGGAGTTGATAGCGCCGATACATCCCAATCTGTTCAAGACGCGGAGAGATTTGCTCGCTACACAATAGAAGGGCAAGAGATTGAACGCGGGTACTTCCCGTATATCATCCGTCGTATTTCAGTCGCGAAGTCGATAACATCGCGAGAACTACGCGCGTTGTTATTACACCAGCTGGAGCAAATCAGACAGCTTGATTATGGACCAATGCCGGAACAGCGTTGTGCGTTTACTGTGCACGCGTATTGTGAACCGGCTAACGCCAGGAACTTTCGTGGACCCCGTTTGGCCACCATTGGGTTGCACCGCGAGCAAAAGGAACCGGACGTGTATATCGATGAAGAGGCTGTTGCGGCTATTAAGGAACCACCCCAACTGAAGTTTGGTTATGAAGATGACGTGCGGAGGCAAATCTACTGGGAGCTAGTCCGGGCGAATTATGAGTGTTCCGATCAGTCGGACGGAGAGTTTCCCGAGCTGGACAGTTTGAAGCCGTTCAGCGCCCGATTCAACGAGCTCGCGGGACAGCGGGCGGCCCGGTTTGATGAGCTGTGGCAACAGCGCCAGGAGGAGATCGCCAAGAAATACAAACTTAGTCGAGGGCAGACCGACGAAATCGATTTTGAGGGCATGCGAAAGCATTGGCCGCAGCCCGAGTGACAGTAGTTCCAAGTTCGGTTCATGGTGACCGGACGGCACAAGGTGTTGAACCGTCGTGCAATAGGGCGATGATTTCGCGGTCGATCCAATCGAGCATCCGTTTGAAGCGCAACCATTGAAGGTGGGGGGCCTTTGGCATCTGCAATGACCATGAGGGGGTGAGAAGAAGATGACGGTAGAAGGGCGTTACAGGGAGAGATATGAGGCGGGCGATATTCCTTGGGATATTGGCAGGCCGGATTTCAACCTCGTTGAGACTGTGACTGCGACGGGCATGGAGCCGTGTGGGGCGTTGGACATTGGATGTGGGACTGGCGATAACTCGATATGGCTTTCTCAGAAGGGGTTTCGTGTGATAGGAGTTGACGCTTCAGAGATTGCGATCAGGAAGGCTATAGAGAAGGCTTCAAACGCGAATGTCCAGTGTAGCTTCATGGCGATTGACTTCCTTAGGAACAGAGTTGAAGGGGCGCCATTTGGCCTTGCGTTTGATCGAGGCTGTTTTCATTCGTTGGACTCCGATGAGCAGCGGAGAAGCTTCGCTGAGAACGTGGCTGCGCATTTGCAACGAGACGGCCTGTGCCTGAGTCTGGTTGGCAACGCGGATCAGCAGCGTAATGGCCCGGGTCCGCCACAGCGGAGCGCCAGAGATATTGTTGGCGCCGTGGAGCCCCGGTTCGAGATCCTTTCGGTGGTTTCGGGCCATTTTGGATCAAACCGCCCCAGCCCGCCCAGGGCCTGGGTTTGTCTGATGCGGAAGAGGCGTCTTGCATAAGCGCTTGGTCGCGGGCATGGCGGCGTGCACAGAGCGGTTGCCTACGTAGAAACCTGCTCGGATGAACTCAAGGGAACGGCCAAGAGACTGTCCCGAAGACTTCGCTGATGACTACCGGCGCTTTGAGCCCAGGATTATCAAGATCACGCGCGGAGCACTGGAAGCTCCGCAGGCGGACCCTGGCGGTGGGCAAGATCCCGCTGTTGATGGGGATCATCAACGTCACGCCGGACAGTTTCTCCGACGGGGGGCAATTCCTCGACCCCGCTGCGGCGGTGGAGCGAGGGCTGCAACTGGCGGCCGAGGGCGCGGACCTGCTGGACGTCGGCGGCCAGAGTACCCGACCCGGTTCCCAGCCGATCGATGCGGACGAGGAACTCCGCCGCGTGATGCCGGTGGTGGCCGCGCTGTGTGAAAAGACCGCCCTGCCGCTGTCGATCGACACCTCCAGGGCCCTTGTCGCGCGAGAAGCCGTCGCGGCCGGTGCCGAGGTGATCAACGACGTGACGGCACTGACGGGCGACGCCGAGATGGCGGCCTATGCGGCCGAGAGTGGCTGTGGCGTGTGCGCGATGCACATGCGGGGTACACCCCGGACGATGCAGCAGGATCCGGTCTACGACGACGTGGTCGAGGACATCCTCAGATATCTGGGCGATCGCCGCGACGTGCTTACGGCGGCCGGCATCGAGCAGGCCCGCATCGCCTTGGACCCGGGCATCGGCTTCGGCAAGACGGCGGAGCACAACCTGGCGCTGCTTTCGGGCGCGCGGCGGTTCCACGCGTTGGGTTGTCCGGTGCTGGTGGGCCCTTCGCGGAAGCGATTCATCGCCGAGGTGCTCGGCGACCACGAGACGGACCGTACGGCCGGCACGATCGGTGTTGCCCTGTCGGTGGCCGGCCAGGGTGTGCAGATTCTCCGTGTGCACGATGTGGGCCCGGTGCGGGAGGCGTTGTTGCTCTACGAAGCGACATCAGGGGAGTTACGCTATGGGTGGGCGGGGCCTTCGGCCGAGTGAGTTGTTGTAAGGTGTTGTTGCACAACGACTTGCGTTTATCACGTTTCCTGCTGATCCGCGGTAATCTCCGTTGACTTCGAGGCCCATCTAAGGGATACTTAGCGGGCGGTCTGCGGCGGAACCTTCCTATCTTGCCGCAATCTCCCAAATTGCGTTGCCAGAGATCTCTGCCACGGCAGTCGGTCAGATGGATGATCTTCGAGAATACTGTCTCGACATGGGCCGGCGTGCCGGTCGGGCGGCGGCTGAGTTGGCCCGGGTCAGCGGAGCCCAGAAACAACACTGGCTTCGGCGGAGCGCCCGGCTGCTGGGCGAGCGGTCGGTGAACCTGAGCGAGGCCAACCGGCTCGACCTGGCGGCCGCACCCGACTTCGGCCTCAGCGAGGCCCAGATCGACCGGCTGCGACTGACGCCCCAGCGGATCGATTCGATGGCCGTGGCGCTGGAGGAGGTGGCCCTACTGCCGGAGCCGGTGGGCGAGGTGATCTGGTCCTCGATCCGGCCCAACGGGCTGGAGGTGCAAAAGGTTCGGGTGCCGTTGGGGGTGATCTTCTTCATCTACGAGTCGCGGCCGAACGTGACCGCCGACGTCGCCGCACTGTGTGTCAAAAGCGGCAATGCCGTGATTTTGCGGGGCGGGAAGGAGGCCGCCCACTCCAACGCCGCGATCGTGGAGATCCTCACCGGGGCCGCCGCCGAGGCCGGACTGCCCGCCGACGCAGTCCAACTGGTGGCCACCGCCGACCGCGAAGCGGTGGGGCATTTCCTCCGCATGCCCGAGCATATCGACCTGGTCATTCCCCGGGGCGGCGAAGGTCTGATCCGGCGGGTCAGCCAAGAGGCCCGAATGCCCGTAATCAAACACTACGCCGGCAACTGCCACGTCTACCTCGACAAGGCGGCCGACGCGGAGATGGCCGAGCGGCTGGTCGTAAACGCCAAGTGCCAGCGGATCGGGGTGTGCAATGCGGCCGAGTCGCTGGTCGTGCACGCCGAGGTGGCCGAGACCCTGCTGCCGCGGATCGGCGAGGCGCTCAGCGAGCGGGGGATCGAGATCCGCGGCGACCAGCGGAGCAGAAAGTTGTTACCCCAGGCCAAGGCGGCGACCGAAGAAGACTACGGTATGGAGTACCTTTCGCCGGTGATTTCGGTCAAGGTGGTCGATTCGCTCGACGAGGCCATCGAGCACATCAACCGCTACGGTTCCCGGCACACGGAGGCGATCGTTACCAGAGACCTGGACACCGCCCGCCAGTTCGCCACGCGGGTCGACAGCTCGGCGGTGATGATCAACGCCAGCACGCGCTTCAACGACGGCGGTGAATTTGGCCTGGGGGCAGAGATCGGCATCAGCACCGACAAGTTTCACGCCCGGGGACCCTGCGGCATCAACGAGTTGACCAGCTACAAGTACGTGGTCTACGGAACCGGACAGGTGAGGCAGTGAATCGTGGTCAGTGGATAGGGATCAGTGCCGAACGTTTAGCGGCCGGGCTTGCCCGGCGCGACTAGACTCGCGGCTCCATGTTCAAAGGACGGATCGATGGGCGGAGACGTACTCAGCCAAACGGAAGTGGAAAGTCTGCTCAGCGCGATGGCAGCCGGCGGCGAGGAGTTGGCGGTGGCGCCTCCGCCGGCAAGCCGCCAGCAGGAGGAACGCCTCGACCAGGCCGCTGGCCGAGGCTTCACGCCGCCCAGACCCCGCGAAAAGGTCACACCCTACGACTTCAAGCGCCCGGAACGTGTGGGCAAGGAGCAGATGCGGGCGTTGCAGACCCTGCACGAAGGGTTCGGGCGGAACTTTGGGGCGGCACTGTCGGCGTTGTTGCGGAGCATCGTGGAAGTGAAACTGACCAGTGTCGACCAGCTCACTTACAGCGAGTTCGTTTTCAGCCTGGAGAACCCCACCTGCTTCAACCTGCTGAAGGCCGAGCCGCTGGAGGGCAACCTGATCCTGGACATCAACCCGTCGATCCTCTATCCGATCATCGACCGCTTGCTGGGTGGCGGCCGCGAGGGGGGACCGCTGGCGCGCCGGCCGCTGACGGAAATCGAGATGCGGCTGGTTTCGCGGATTACCGGGCTGTTTCTGGATGAACTCCGCCACGCCTGGGAGAACGTCCTGGAGCTGCAACTGGAAGTGGTCCAGGTGGAGAGCAATCCCCAGTTGGTCCAGATCGTCCCGCCGAACGAAGTGGTGGTGCTGATCAGCTTCGAGCTGACGATCGGCGATATCCGCGGGATGATGAACCTCTGCGTCCCGTACAACTCGATCGAGCGGATCGGCAGCAAGCTTTCTTCCAACAGTTGGGTGGCCTACGGCCGCCGCCAGGCCACGCCCGAAAGCATCCAACAGATCAGCCAGACGCTGTACACGTCGCTGGTGGAGCTGGAGGTGCAGTTGGCCCGGACACAGATTGGCACGGGCGATTTGATCGGTCTTCGAGTGGGCGACATCATCACCACGCAGAAGGACGTCGATAGTCCGCTGATGGTGTCCGTGGAAGGCATCCCCAAGTTCCGCGCCCGCCCCGGCGCGTTCAAAGGGCACAAGGCGATCGTTATCGAGGGGGAAATCGAGCATCCTGCCGAGGCGGCGGGAGGGTGAGGGGAATGCTGACTGCTGAATGCTGAATGCTGAATGCTGAATGCTGAATGACTGGTGGCCGGAGCATTGCTTCATATTCATCGTTTGGGATTCAGCGTCTCCCTCAGCGGCCCGGCAGGTTTACGGCCGGGAGTTGGCGGAGTTGGGCCACCCGGCCGATTGCCCCCAATTCCCGTTCGTTTTTCCCTCCGGCCGATTCCCGATCCGCAGGCGAGCCGGGTGCGTATTACATTGAGGGGCCGAGCCCGTTGTTCCTCGGTTTCCACGCCCCCGCTATATGGGGGCATCTCGATACCACTTGACAGGTGTCCGGTGGCATTGGTAACCTATGGTTGTGTGTGAGTTTTCTGAAGGCCGGTCGGCTACGGAAGGTTTGCGCCCCATGTCTGCTTTGAAATCCCATCCTGGCGGTTATCGCTTAGCCCGATCGATTGCCTTGGTGTCGGTCGTGCTGGGGGCGGTTGTCTCTGCCTGGTGTGTGTTTGCGGCCCAGCCGCCCGGCCAGGCTCCGCCTCCCAAGGCCGGTCAGCCGCCCGGTCCGGCCCCGCCTCCAAAGGCTGCCCCACCGCCGGCTGGCCCGGCGGAAAAGAAGCCGTACATCGTGGACAAGGTCGACGAAGGGCAGAAGAAGAATCGGACGGAGGTGACCCTGAGGATTTTGCGGGCGCCGAACTTCGGTCCGGGCCAGCAAGAGGTGTTTGACACGTATTACACGGACTATGTCCTGGCCCGATGGTCGAACTGGGAGGCGTACGCCGCCTCGCTGGAGGGCTTTCGCAGAGAAGTCCGCACCGACTTGCTGAATGCGAAGAGCGGTTCCATCCATGATCACCTCAACTCGCT
>CAZUAM010000120.1:0-13887 GCA_964618095.1 uncultured Planctomycetaceae bacterium
CCGTGATCTCGAAGCCCTCCACGCGGATGTAACTCGCCTCCAGGTCGAAGCCGCGCACGGTTACCGAGCGCCGGGGCATGGCCACGAAGGCGACAGGTCTGCCCGCCGTGCCGCCGGCGCTGACCTTCACCCGTTCGTCATACTTGCCCGCCATGACGTAGACGGTGTCACCCGGCTTGGCCGTGTCGGCGGCACGTTGCACGGTCTTGAAGGGCTGCTGCTCAGTTCCCGGGTTCGTGTCGGCCGCGCCGGGGGCCGCCTGGTCAACCACGTACGTGTCCGCCCGAACCTGCCCTAGCGCGAGATCGTCAATGGCGCCGGCCGCTCCGCCATCGGCCGGCGTGACGAGCACGTTCTGGGCATTCACCGCGCCGTGTGCCCCGACCAGCAGGGCCAGTATGGCAATGCAACGTTGCACTTCACTAGCTGCCATCATTCTCATGGTAGGTGTTGCCTCCCAAGCACAAAGGGCGGTGTCGAGCAGCACGATTTGCCAACCACACCGAGTTCTGGATTGCAAGTGCCAATACTGGCGAAAGTCCGATTCACCCGGCGACCTCCGGCACGACGAACGGCTCGCGGTAAGCACGACGACTGAGCTTGTTTGCCTGGTCTGCGAACTCGCCCACGAAGCGATTTTGCTCGCAGTCGAAGGTCACCCATGGTCCAATCACTGCCTGCGACGTGCCGAGGTCGACCCCATTGGCCCGCAGGTGTTCGCGGCACCGCCCGAAGGCGTCGGACAACTCGTGGTCGGCCCGGATAGTCTCCAGGATCGCCTCGGGCCGGGACCGTCTCCCGATCCGGTGCGAGATGTTCGCCATGTGGCAGCAGGCGGCGGAGACGTGTCCCTCGTTGGCCTCGGCACACAGATCGCGGCTGCGGCGGCTGCGGACGGCAGCGACGAAATTGGCCAGGTGGGCGGCGTCGGGCCACTCGGACAAGCGGTCGTCGCCGATGTCCTTGATCTTCCGGTCTTTGCGGTCGAAAACCGTGCCGCCGCGGGCGTCGCCGGCGAAGTAGCCCCCTTCACAATCGATCACCACGCCGCGGTCGCGCCCACGATATGTGCCCATCGAATCTGGATTCTCGGTCACGCGAAGGTTGCGAACTTCGCAGATCAGCGGGGCGGGCCGATAGTCGAGGACGACAACCTGGGTGTTGGGCGTCTCGCCGCCGTCGCTGACGCCAAACCGGCCGCCGATGCTGATCGCTCGCGGGGCCGGTTTGGCTTGTCCCAGCGCCCAGCGGCAGACGTCGATGGCGTGGACGCCGTTGTTACCGATTTCGCCGTTGCCGGTCGACCAGAACCAGTGCCAGTCGTAGTGCAACTGCTTTCGTGTCAGGGGACCCTTCGGCGCCGGCCCGCACCACAGGTCGTAGTCCACCGTGGCGGGCACCGCCGGCGGTCCGTCGAGTTTGACCATCCCTTCCCGCGGACGGTAGACGACGGCGCGGGCCAAGCGGACAGGGCCGATCTGGCCGCTGCGGAGATACTCGAAGGCCTGCTGAAGGGCGGGGCTGGAACGGCTCTGGGTGCCCACCTGGACGATCCGGCCGTGCTTCCGCGCGGCGGCGACCATTTGCCGGCCCTCCCAGATGTTGTGCGAGAAAGGCTTCTCGACGTAGACGTCCTTGCCCGACTGGCAGGCCCAAATGGTGGCCAAGGCGTGCCAATGATTCGGGGTGGCGACGACTACGGCGTCGATCGTCTTGTCGTCGAGCAATTTGCGGAGGTCCGAGTAGGTTGTGACTTCCTGGCGCCGGTCCTTCAATTGCTGCACTTCGTGGTCGAGGATCGCGCGGTCGACGTCGCACAGGGCAACGACGCTTGCTCCCGGGACGTCTCGAAGCGCGTGGATGAGTTGTCGTCCCCGACCGCCGACGCCGCCGATGGTGTCGATCCCGCCGAGCCCCACCACTCCAATTCGGACTTCGGCATTGGCCGCGGCAGCTTTCGCAAGCCGGGCACCGCCCAGGGAAAGGCTTGGCACCGCAAACGCAAGTCCCCCGGCCATCGAACGCTTCAGAAACTCCCTGCGCGTTGTCGTTTTCATCGCTCGGCTCCCCATTTCAGAGTGGAACTCATGTCACGTACTGCGTATGGTGTGCTGGTGGACTTAGTCGTGTACTGCTACGCCCCGAAATCCGTGATGGCTTTGGTGAGCATGGAAATGGACGAAACAACCGCCTCAAGGACGCCTGGCATAGGCCCGTACGTAGTCCACGTAAATGTAAGAAGGACTGACGGCCTCGTCAATGGGCCAGCCGCCACCCATGGCCAGGTTGACGAGCAAATAAAGCGGGACCTTGCCCTCGTCGGGCGTCTTCTGCTTGTGGAATTCGATCCCGTCGAAGTACCAGATCACATGGGCCTCGTCGACCATGACCCCGTAGGTGTGGAAGCCGTCGGTAAGGCCCGGCGCGGCGATGAAGTCGCCCTTGGCCCAGTGCTTACCGTCTGGGTGCCAGACGTGCATGTTCGCGTGGATCGCGTTGGGCATCACGCCGTAGTGTTCGACCACGTCGATCTCGATGTTGGCTATCGTTTTGTCGCTGATCGACGGCTGGCCGAGCAGCCAGAACGCGGGCCACATGCCGCGGCTCTTGGGAAACTCGGCACGCATCTCGAAGTAGCCGAACTTCTGCGAGAAGCCTTGCCCCTTGGGATCCACCGAGGCCATGATGCCCGCACACCAGGTGCCGTTTTTCTTTGCTGCTTCGATCCGCAGGTTGCCCTTCTCGACAGTGAACGGGAATCCATCCTTCTGTTCCATGAAGCGGGCGTCGCCGAAATTCTCCTTGGTGTTGGTGAACCAACGCGTGCCCGGCCCGGCGGCTGAAACGCTCAGGTCCTCAAACTCGTCGCTGAAGGTCATGGCGTAACCATCGAGATTCAGCGTGGGCGCCGGGAGCTGTGGCAGGGGAGCCTTCGAGTCCACCTTGAGCACGCCGATCTGGTAGCAGTTCGCACTGTCGGCACCCCGGCCCTTTTCGGCTGTCACACCTTCGCCGGCCTTCAGCGCCGGGCGGTCCCAGCCGCGGTCGGCGGCCCGGCGGTCGTAGAGCCCGAGGATGATCCGGTAGTCGCCGTCGGGGACGTCGATCGGTGCCAGGATCCCCCTGGTGTACTCGACGCGGCCGGACCAGATGGAAGTGGGCGTCGGGGGAGTGTGGTCGTTTTGAAACGCCATCCTTCCGTCGGGATCGAGGAAGTGCACGAAGGTCTCGAAGTCCCTGCCCATGGGCTCTGCGTCCCAGCGGTAGGTAAGCCGTGACGCGAAGCCGGGACGGCAGGCCGGTGGGGCGAGTACAGCGGAATGAATCGTTGGATGGCCATCCAGGACGGGCCCCAGGACCAGTTCCACGTCGTCGATGTAGATCGAGCCCTGCGGGCCGCTTGCCGCCGGGAAGGCGTCCTTGCCGATGTTCAGGCCGAAGCCCTTGGCCGGGCCATGCCACTTGCCGTCGTTGGCGCCGCCCCAGTGCTCGCCGCCCACCAGGTCCGAGACCTTCAAGACGATTTCCTGCCACTCCTTGGTGGCGGCCAGCGGGACCCCACCGTTCTTCTGATGGCATTGGTCGCTGCTGTCGCTGATGCGCACCCCGATCCTGCTCACGTTGACGGCCTTGACCCAAACACGGATCTCCTTGAAGTCCCTGCCCGCCAGCGATGCCAGGTCGCACCAGGTGCCGACGTAGGCGCCCCCGCCGCTGAAATCTGCCCGGAGCTTGTACGACCGCTTGCCGCCGTGGGCCGTGGTTTTGTCGAGCGCGAGGCCGCCCTTGGCACCGGGAAACTCCCAGCCGGCGATGTAGGTCCATCCCTTGGGATCGCTCTCGAAATTGTCCAGCAAAAGCCGTGACGGGGCACTTTCCGACTCCGCTTGCAGGGTCAGAGGCAGGGCGAGCAGGCAGAGTAGTGTCACGATATTCTTGTGCAAATCCATGGAAATGTCCTTCCCAAAACGATCCGACCGGAGGGTGTGACGGACGCAGGTAATCCATTATGCGCATCTCGCGGCCTGTAGGCAACTGAGGAGCTCTTTCCCGTACGGCCAACATCGTCTAGCGCGTGCCCCGTCAGACACGCCTCACCTTGGCCCGAGGGCTCACAGTCGCCGATCCGAAACCATTCCACCGGGATAGCCGGGCGAGTATACTGACCGGCATCCAAGTGTCTGTCAAAATGAGCCCTGCCATGTCTCTGCGTATCCTGGCGCTCGCATAGCTTTCCTCGGAAAGTAGCTACTTTGTAGGAGCTTATCGATGACCAGAAACACGCCGTGGATACAAGGCTATTTGCCGGTACCCTTGGCACTCCTGATCCTTGCTTCACTCGCCATGCCAGCACCGGGGGCGACCTACTACGTGGACGGCCAATCGCCCGACGCCTCCGACGACCATCCCGGTACGCCCGAAGCTCCTTGGAAGACCATTTCCCGTGCGGCGGCAGCCGAAGAACTCCGCCCGGGGGATACCGTCGTCATCAGGGCAGGAGTGTATCGTGAGCATGTGAAGGTAAAGGTCTCCGGCCAACCGGGCCAACCGATCACGTTTACCGCGGCCCCGGGCGCTCGGGTGGTGCTGAAAGGTTCGGAACTCGTTGGCGGGGAGTGCAGCCGAGTGGGCGAACAAGCCGAGGTCGAGGAGCCCTATCCCAATGCGTTTGCTGATGTCTGGAAAATCCAACTGGGTGAGGAATTCTTCACCGATCCCAGATTCGAGGGTGTCTATCGGGATAAATCGCGGCGATGGGTATCTCAAGTGTTTGTGGACGAAACAAAACCGTTGCAGCGAATCGGCCTAGATCCGATTTATCGCAACGAATCCTATCTCAAGCTGACAACCGTCGGACGCGGTCTTTCCGATCTGATTCAGGATTCGTTTTTCTTCGACGCGTCGACGCAAACGCTGTACGTGAAAATGGCCGGCGAACCCGGCTGGCACGTGATCGAGGTGGGCGTTCGTGGTTTCGTGCTCAGCGGTGACAAACTGAACGATCTGGTCTTCCGCAACCTGGAAATACGACACAATCGTCAACCCGGTGGGCAGTGGTCGATGGTCTCTTTCGGCAATTGCCAACGCGTGGTCCTGGAACGCTGCCGTATCTATCAGGCCGATTTCTGCGGTTTGGGACTGGGCCGGTCAAAGGATTGCACGATCCGTGAGTGCGACCTTTCCTACAACGGCAACACCGGTCTGGGTATGGGGGAGTGCGAAGACTGCCTCGTCGACCGCTGCACCTTGCTGGCCAACAACTACCGGCGATTTCATCCCGGCTGGCATGCCGGCGGCATGAAGTGCATTCCCGGTAACGTGCGATGCACCATCCGCGGCTGCGAAGTTGCCTACAACGTCAACTCCGACGGCATCTGGTTCGACTGCGAAAATGCCGACATCCGGATCGTCGGAAACGTCTCCCACCACAACGACGGCTCGGGAATCTTCTTCGAGATCAACAAGGGCGGCGGAGTCATCGCCGACAATCTGGTCTACGCCAACCGCGGCCGGGGAATCTATGTTTCCGGTTCCCAGAAGACCTGGGTGGTCCGCAACACGGTGGCCTTCAACCATGGCGGCATCGTCTGTATGCCCCGCGGAGCCGACTGGCCGCTAGAGGACGTGCATGTCCTGGGCAACCTCTTTCTCGCCAATCGATTGGCAGCCGACGGTTTTGCACGGGGCGCCGACTTGACGCTCTTTATGGGCGCCGACGAGTTGCCCCAGCGAACGGTCACCAGCAACCATTCCGACTACAACGTCTACTCAGCCGCTTCGTGGTTGCCGGCGATGCGTCACTCCTGGAACCCCGACAATACGCTTGTTCAGTGGCGGAAACGCTTTCAGGAAGATCTTCATTCCCGGCTCTTGCCCGTTACAGCCGAACAACGTGGAACGGGCTTCCAACTCATTCCATGCGACGGCCTCGACTTCAACGGGCTGTTTCCCGATCACTTGAAAGAAATCCTGTCAGCCTCGCGTGCCGTTGGCAGTTCACGCACCGCCTGGCCCGAGTGAAGATGAAAAGAGGTTCGGCCAAATCCGGTTCATATCCTTGTTAATGAAGAGACGATCCCATGAATGCAAAGCCCTTCCATATCGCCATCGCGATTGCCATTGTGGCTGTCGTGTCCACGCGGGCAGGTCGAGCGGAGAAACGCGGGCGTGCCTTCGACCTGCAGGGGCATATCGATCGAGGAATCCATGACGGGGTGAAGAAGATCGTCGTTCCGCCGGGTCGCTATCGCGTCACGCCTCAAAACCGTCAACACCTGGTCCTGCGCGATCTGGAGAATATCGAGATTGTTGCCGACGGCGTGGAGATGATCTGCACCGAGACGACCAGAGCGCTGACGATCTCGAACTGCCGTCGCGTGACGTTGCGGGGATTGACGATCGACTACGATCCGCTGCCGTACACACAGGGGCGGATCGTCAAGATCTCGGAAGACAAGACGGTTCACGACATCGAACTGTTCGACGGCTACCCGAGGGCCGACGAAGTGGACGACTTCAAGTATGAGATCTTTCGGGCCGACACACGCACACTTCGTTTCGGCAGCTACTATGAGTTCCGCGTCGAGAAGCTCGCACCGCAACGGATTCGCGTGACACGCACGGGCAGATACCAGGGGGAGCAGGTGGGCGACATCATCGCGATCGGCGCGACGCATGCCCCCGGTGGGCAGATCCCTCATGCAGTCTATCTTACGAAGTCGCAACACGTCACGCTGGATGAAGTCACGCTGTACGCATCGAACTGTTTCGGGTTTCTGGAAACAGAGTGCGATCGCACGACGTACCGCCGCTGCCGCATTGACCGCCGGACAGACGACGACTTCCGGCAGCGTGAAGACCTCCGCATCCGCTCGCTGGATGCCGATGCGTTTCATAGCAAGCATGCCGTGGTCGGACCGCAACTGCTCGAATGTACGGCCCATTTTCAGGCCGACGATTGTGTGAATATCTGTGGAGACTACCACATGGTGATGGCGGCGGACGGGCCGCGACTGCGTGTTCTGGCGAAAGGGCACATGAACATCGAGCCGGGCGATCCTTTGGAGGTGGTCAGCTACGACGGACGGAGGCTGGCGGACGCCAAGGCCGTGGCAATCGAACGTACGGGAACGGTCTCCGACGAAGAACGGGCTTTCATGGCCAGGCAAAGGATGCACAAACCGTTCACGGAAGGGACACTCCGACGGATCTACGAGGTGGTCGTCGATCGGGGCATGGACCTTCCCCGAGGCAGCATCATCGCGGCCGCCAATCGGATCGGCAACGGCTTCAAGGTGGCGAACTGCGATTTCGGCTTCAATCGATCGCGTGGGATTCTGATCAAGGCAAGCCACGGAGAAGTAACGGGCAATACGCTCGAAGGGTGCCACCACGAGGCGATCAAGGTTGCGCCCGAATTCTGGTGGCTGGAGGCAGGCAGCAGTAACGACGTACACATCGCCGGCAATCGTATCCGTCACTGTCACGGCAAAGGAATTGCGGTGTACGCCTTGGCGGGCAGCGGAGGGATCGCTCCAGCGGGTGCTCACAATAACATCGTCATTGAAGGCAACCAGATCACCGACACGCAAGATATCGACATCTGGGTCACCTCGACCCAAGGGTTGGTGCTTCGCAACAATCGATTGGACCGTGTGAAATCCGAGGTCAAACTGGAACAGTGCGAGAATGTTCGGACGGACCTAAGCACGGATCCCTGACCGGCAGATCACCCATGTGCCTCCTACCGAAGGAAACAATATGAAAAACCGATGGACAATGTTTGCGGTATGGGGACTCCTCACCGTCCTTCAACCAGAACGAACAACGGCAGTGGCCCAGGCGCCTTCGTTTGACTCACCTCGGTTGCAGGCCGAGTGCTCCTGGCTCGGAAACACTTTTCCGGGGGCTGATGGATGGATCCAGCAGGATATCCGAGCGCTTACCGTGACGCCGGACGGCACGGTCTTCACGAACGTGGAATGGGAGGAAGGCGGCGGCCAGGTGGGCGAGTATCGCGACGGTCGTCTGGTCCGCTACGCCCGGCATACACACGGATGGGGCGCGCTGGGCGGCGAGGCGATCGCGGCAAATGCCAAATACGTCTACATCGGCGGGGTGTTTCATAATGAGGGCGGGCACCTGCAGGACAAAGACACGTGGCCGCCCAAGGGGAAGAAGTGGTTTGGGATCTCGCGCCGCGGGCGGCAAGATATTGCGAGAGCAGCACCCTTTCCCGGCGGGAAAGGCGGCAAGGGAGATACGCTACCCGACTGCTTTCTTCCCGTGGTCGAAGTGCCCGACGATTCCAGCGGCCACCTTGTCGGATTGGCCGCAAGCGAGACGCGACTGTACGTCGCCAATCCACACGATCGAAGGATCGAGGTATTAGATGCGGAAACGATGCAGCGCGTCACACATTGGCCGTGCGATCGCCCTGGGCCATTGCAGTTGGACGCTTCCGGTTCGCTCTGGATGCTCCAGGGAGCGGAAAAAAGCCAGCCTGCCCGAGTGGTAAAAGTCACGGCCGATGGCGCCCTCGAGCCGCTCCCCGTGGAGTTCCCCCCGGATGCACGACCGGTCGCATTCTGTATTTCGCCCAAGAGCGAGTTGTACGTGGCCGACGACGGGCCGCGACAGCAGATCCTGGTGTTCCGTACCGGCGGCGGAAGGCATATCCGTACGATCGGTCATCGCGGCGGCATCTACTCCGGCGTCCCGGGCACGTTTGGTGATCTGAAATTCAACCAGATTACGACGCTGGGACTGGACACGGCCGGCAATCTGTACGTTGCTCATGACGGGCAGAGTGGAGGCGGGGGGACCGTGCTGGAGAGCTACTCGCCCGATGAAGCACTCCGCTGGAGGTTGTTCGGCTTGACGTTCGTCGACATGGCCGACGTGGACGCCGCAACCGACATGGATGTGTTCACCAAGGAAGAACACTTCCGCATGGACTATTCGAAGCCGCCAGGTGCCGAGTGGAGCTACACGGGCTACACAATTCATCGCTTCGAGTATCCTCAAGACCCTCGGCTGCATATCTGGAGCGCCGGGGCTTGGGTGCGGCGCATCGGGGGCCAACGCATCCTGTTCGTCAGCGACATGAACGGCGAGTATTTGCAGGTCTATCGATTCCAACCGAAAACCCACGGCCAGATCGCCATTCCCGGCGGCATGTTCGCCAAGCGGCACGTGCAAGAGCGCAAGTCGCCCGATTGGCCGCCGCATCAGCCCCAGCGCGGCGAGTGGATCTGGCGAGACGCCAATGGGAACGGAGCCTTCGATGCCGACGAGTTCACGGGAAACGACGACGACACACCACCGTCGCAAGGCTGGTGGGTAGACGCATCGGGCAACGTCTGGCTGGCCACACAGCGGCAAGGCATTCGCCTCCTGCCCGTGCAGGGATTGGAAGCCCACGGAAATCCGATCTGGGACTTTGCCAAGATGCGGGTCTTTCCGCATCCCGAAGGATTTGATGAGGTCAAGCGACTCCGTTACGATCCGACGGCCGACGTGCTGTATATCGGCGGGACCACCGCGGACCACAAGAACCAGCATTGGAAACCGATGGGACCGGTCATCGCACGGTACGATCGCTGGTTGGAAAGGGACGGTCGATCGCCGCGGCGTTGGACGCTCGTCGCTCCCTACGCGAAAGGTTCCAGTGGGCATACAAGCTGCGAGCCCATGGGCTTTGATGTCGCGGGCGATTATCTCTTCCTGCCGTACACGGGAGCGTCCCGCGACGACAACGTGACCACCGGCCGTGTCGAAGTGTTTCGCGCGGACGACGGCTCGTCGGTCGGCCATTTCGAGCCGTCCGCTGACATCGGTGAAATTGGCTTGCAGGATATCCGCGAATGCCTTCGTGCTCACCGCCGCAACGACGGCGAGTACCTGATCTTCCTGGAAGACGACTACAAAGCCAAAGTGGTGATGTACCGCTGGAATCCGTAGTACCAGCGCAGTGACTCCGCTTTGCCCGCCGGTTTGTTAAGCGGACTCCGCCCTAAGGTCGGCTCAGCACGCCGGAGCGTATTGAGCATAGTTGAAAACACACCGTCTAGTCCCACATTCCTGGAGAACGAAAGCCATGACGGATGCCAGAACCCGCATCGTTACCGTCCTTGGGCTCTTTCTGTCCGCACTGCACCTTGGGTCCGCCGTCCTGCGTGCTCAGACGACCGGGACGGTCGCGGCCGGCGTGCAGCCGTTCGTCGACCGCCATGAACTTGCCGGCGCAGTGATGCTCGTGGCAGACAAGGACAAGGTGCTGACGGCCGGGGCGGTCGGTTGGGCCGACATCGCCGCGAAGAGGCTGATGCAGACGGATTCGATGTTCTGGATCGCCTCGCAATCCAAACCGATCACCACCGCGGCGCTGATGATGCTGGTGGATGAACGCAAAGTCAGCGTGGATGATCCGGTCGAGAAGTACCTCCCCGAGTTTTGCGGCCAAATGGTCGTGGCGGAAGAGGACGCCGACCACGTGTTGCTGCGTCGCCCGACGCATCCTATCACGGTCAAGAACGTGCTCTCGCACACCAGCGGGTTGCCGTTCAAGTCCGCCCTCGAAGAACCCACGCTCGATCTATTCCCGCTTTCCGCGCGTGTGCGCAGCTACGCGATGACGCCACTGGAATTCGAGCCGGACAGCAAGTACCAATACAGCAACGCCGGCATCAACACGGCGGCGCGGATCATCGAAGTTGTGGCAGGGATGCCCTATGAAGAATTCCTGGACAAGCGGTTGTTGCAGCCCCTGGGCATGAACGACACGACGTTCTGGCCGAGCCAGCAGCAGGTGGCGCGGCTTGCCAAGGCCTACAAACCAGGTGCGGGCAACCAAGGTCTGGAGGAAACGACGATCGTACAACTGCACTATCCGCTCACGGACCGCACGCAGCGTTTCCCAATGCCGGCCGGCGGGCTATTCTCCACCGCGAAAGACATCGCCCGCTTCTACCAGATGCTCCTCAATGGTGGCCAGTTGGACGGGAAGCGGTATCTGTCTGAGGCCGCTGTGAAGCAATTGACTAGCCGGCAGACACCGACGGAGGTGAAAGGCAGCTACGGGTTCGGCTTCGCCGTTGGAAGCAGCTCGTTCGGCCATGGCGGCGCCTACTCGACGAATACCACCGCAGACACAAAACGCGGTTTGATTCTTGTTTGGCTCGTACAACATGCCGGCTTTCCCGGCGAGGGCGAGAAAGCCCAAGGCGTCTTCAAGCAGGCAGCGATAGACGCATTTGCAGAAACCAGCAGAGCCATCGATCACAACTCCCCGGCCGCTGCTGCGGATCTCGGTGCGGTGGAGGGACGGAACCCTGCGCAGTAGGCGGCAAATTCGTTGTTAGTGCGATGTGATCCGGGCGGCTTGTTTCACTGCCCGGCGGTTGGCTGCCCAAGCGGGGGAGATCCGCGGCGCGTTTCGACGACCGGTTTTCCGCCGAGCTGGGGTGGATAGAAGTAGCCCATCGCTTGCACGGCCACGTCCATCCGGTAGAGGTGGTCCTGCATCAGGCAGACGCGGCGGGTGGAGGCGGGGTTGGTGGTGGTGTAGATGCGGATTACGGCGGACTGAACGGTGATGACCTCCTCGCGCCAGTCGCCCAGAACGTCGGCGATGGCTACCGGCTGGCCTTGGATCAGGCCGACCTCAGGGCCCTTGTACTTGAGAATCGGGAAGCTGCCCCCACGGTAGCTCAAGGGCGTACGAACCTTGATCGGGCCGTCCAACCAGTAGAAGGATCGGGGGCCGTGGCGTCCGAGGTCTTCGTTGCTGACTAGCAGTTTGCCCCGGGCGCTGTACAGCCAGCAGGTCCGGCCGTCGCGTTCCATGGCGTAGACCTCCATACCCGGACTGTCCGGATCGATGTCGGCAACCATTCCCCAGTCGTGGATGTGCCTGGTGGGGTGATCGCAGCCCCAGATGATCTTGCCGGTGAGCGGGTCGGCCAGGCAGATGCCGTTGCGCGACTGCCTGTTCTCGAAGCCGTAAGCGATTTCCATTCCCGGGCGAGCGGGATCGACGTCGGCCACGTAGCACCAGTCGGGGTGACCCATGCGCATGGCCCACAGCAACTTGCCGTTGTCGTCCAGTGCCATCGATCCGAGGATCAGCTCGTCGCGTCCGTCATCGTCCACGTCCAGGGCATGGAGGCTGTGGGCGCCCTGTCCGCGGACGGGACGGTCTTCCTCGTCGCCGAACCAACTCCAGACCTTCTCGAGTTTGTGGTCGGCGTAATTGTAGGCATCGACCTTCATCATGGTGTAGGTGCCGCGGAGCACCAGCAGGCTGGGCCGCTTGCCGTCGAGATAGGCCACGCCAATCTGGTTGCGGTTGACGCGGTTGCCGGTGCTGTCTCCCCAGTCACGGGGATTGCCCCGTGCGATCCAATCGACTCGGGCGGTCTCACGGCCGGTCGTGCCGTTGAGGACCGAGCAGTATTCTGGTCCCTCGAGGACGAATCCGTTGGGGCTGAGCAACGCCTCCTGCGGAGTAGCCGCTTCCGGAGCGGTTTTCAGTGCCACCTCGGCCTTGCCGTCGCCGTCGAGGTCGAAGACCACGATCGGCGAGAACCAGATTCCCTGGACGATGTTCCAGCCGAGGTCCTTTTGCCACATGAACTGGCCGGTCTTGCCGTTGTAGGCCTCGATCTTGTAGGTGCCGGGACTTCGGCGTGCGCTGCCCGGATCAATAGACCGCCCGGGCTGCTTAATGACAAAATCATAGACGCCGTCGCCGTCCAGGTCGCCGACGGCAAGCTTGTTTGCCCCGTAACTACCCTGCAGCAAGATCCTCTTACATCCTTCTGTTGCGTCGGCCGGATCGGACTTGACGGGCTGGGACTCCGCGATATTGGCAGCGGTGCCGACTGGGCGGACAACATAGTACCAGCTCTTGCCGCCGGCGCCGGTGTCGACGAAGTTGCAGGAGTCGTGAACGGGGCCGGCATTGAGCCTCTGACGCTCGCCGCCGGGTCCGGCGGAGCGGAACACGTCGAAACCGATATCCGCAGGGTCGGAGGCCAGCAGTCGCCACCCTACGTAGACATTGCCGTCGGTGGTGGCCATGGCCACCACGCCGCGGTCCAACTGCTCGAGCGCTTGCGAGGGGCTGTCGCAGCACAGCGTCGCCAGGATCGCCGTAGCGAGTAACAGGGGCATAGGGTCAGATCTCATAGTCATCTCTCCGTTCCCAGACGCCTATCGGTTAAGTTTGTGCAGCAGCTTTCTGGTGTGGACGCCGGAGGGTTTGAGATCGGTTAGGGGCCAGCCGCCCGTGGCTTTGGCACGTGGAACCAGGACTGAGCAGGTTTCATTTTTGTCGGCAAGGGACCATTTGCACCAACTGATTTTTCGGGTCTCCATCCAGTCGATCCAGGCGTTCCACTCCTCCATGTTCAAAGGGCCGTTGCCCGAGGCCTCGCAGCCTCCATACTCTGAGACGAAGATCGGCAGCCCTTTCTTCAGCGCGTAATCGCCACGATCCCTGAGCCATTGTCTATGGGTGGCTGCATAGAAATGAAGGGTGTACATGATATTGGAAACGCCAGTGATCGGGTTGTCGGCTGCAATGTGAACGTCCTGATCCCAATGGGAACTGCCGACCAGGATGATGTTGTCCGGATCAACCTGGCGGATGGCCTTGATGATCGTTTCCGAATACGCCTTTACCTCATCCCATGAATCTCTCTCAGGCTCATTGTAGATCTCGTAGATAATGTTGGGGTGTTTGCCATAGGTTCGGGCCATTTCAACAAAGAAGGCTTTGCTCTCTTGAAGGTTTGTTGTGGCGTGGTGATCGTGCCAGTCGATGATCACATACATGCCGTTTTGGATGCAGTTCAAGCCTGGTTTTGGCATTCATGAACTACC
>CAZUAM010000121.1:0-9506 GCA_964618095.1 uncultured Planctomycetaceae bacterium
CAAATCCCAAATCCCAAATCCCAAATCCCAAATCCCAAATCCCAAATCCCAAATTTCCCCTTCTCACACTGCTCTTGCTGGCCGGCGGCCAATTGCGGACAATGCCGCCCCCTCTCGGAGACCCGGAACCATGAAGGGATCCAAGGCCCTGCTGGTCACCCTGGCCATGGCGGCCGGACTGCTGGCCCTGGTGGTCGGACTGCGGGGGCAGTATGCCCGCCTGGCGGCCGAACACTGGCGAAGGCAGTTGAACACGGTTCCCGACGACCGCGCCGGCATCCTGTTGCGCCAGGTGGCCGAGCTGGGCGAGCCGGGAATCCCGGTGCTCGTGGAGGCACTTGGATCGGAGCGGGAGAGTGTGGCCCGGGCGGGCAAACAGGCATTGTCAGAGCAACTCGATCGCTGGCAGGTACTTCGCGCCGGGGCCAGCTCACCCAAGCTGGCGGTCCTGGCCGACGCCCTGGCGGAGCGAGTCGAGCGGTTCGGGCCTACCGCCCGCGACGATGCCGCCCACCTGGCTACCCGGATCCTCCTCTGGCCGCTCGACTCCCGGGCGGTCGATCGCCGGCGGGTGATCGCCTCGTGCGAGGAGGTATTCCGGGCCACGAGGGTGCGAGGGGGGGTGCTGCTGGAGGGTGGTCCGGGCGTGCGGGTGCCGTTGCCGGTGGAGCGGGCGGAAGCCGTGCAGCACCGGCCGCGGCCGGCCGACGACCCGATGGAGTTGGACAGGTGGTTGGTGGATCTGAGCCGGTTTCCCGGCGGCGGGCTGCCGATCAAGTCGTTTCCACAGGCGGCCACGGCCCTGGTGGGTGACGCTCGGGCGGAGCGTCCGCGGCGTCTGGTGTTCCCGCCGGTAGCCCAACCGCTGAACACGTGGGGGCAGCGGGGGCGAGCCCCGGCCGCTGCGCAGCAGCGGGGGAGGATGCCCGATTCCGAGGCGGCTTCCGATCAGCCGCCGCAGGCGGCCGAGGCGAACCGGGGCCGAGCCCTGTCGCTGACGGAGCGGGAGGATGCCCGGGCGGGGAATCCGTCGGGCAAGTTTTGGGAGATGGAGACGGTGGAGCTGATGCAGTGGTTGGATTCTGAGCAGGAGGGGAGGTCATCCGGGGCGCGGGCGGAGTTGAGACGGCGTGGTTTCACGGAGGTGCACCTGGAGCTGGCCCGGCGGCTGTTCGACCCGGACACGGAGGTCCGCAAGCGATTGGCCCGTCTGCTGCCCGGCATGCAGAGCGTGGACGCGGTGCCCTGGCTGTTGTGGCTCAGTCGCGACCCGGACCCCGAGGTGCGTCTGGTGGCGATTGGGCTGATCGCCACGACCGGTGACGCGGCGCTGTTGGAGCAGATCGAGCACGCGGCGCGAGAGGATCCCGATTCGCGGATCCAACAGCAGGCCGAGCGGATCGCGGGGCGGCGGAAGAGAGAAGGGCACGGAGAAAGGCGTTGAGCAGGGGGGACACTTGAGCTTGAGATGGAGCTGCGACCGGCGGTGGCGTCAAGGGAGAGCGAAGATCGGTTGGTCGTCTCTACGGGCGCGACGACCGGTGGGGGCTTTGTGGGCCTCCGCCACGTCCTTCCTGCAACGCGAGCAGGTGTTTGCGGTATTTCCAAAGGGAGGAGCACAAGATGTCCATGCGGGAGGTGTGGGAAGTCATGTGGGGAATATGGTGGCACGTTTCGCCGTGGATGCTTCCGCTGCTGAAGAGTCTGTCGGTGTTTGCGGCTTTTTGGCTGGGCAGCGTGGCCGCGGAGCGGCTGATCTGCCGGCTGGGGAAGGCCCGAAGTATCGATGCCGGCCTGACGCGGCTGTTGGGCCGGGCCGCGAAAGTTGGGCTGTTGCTGTTCGGCGCCGTGACCGCCCTGGGAACGTTGGGAGTGGACGTGACCGCGTTGGTGGCCGGGCTGGGCTTGACGGGTTTCGCGTTGGGTTTCGCGCTGAAGGACATCATCTCGAACGTGCTGGCCGGCATCCTGGTGATTATCTACAAGCCCTTCCAGCCCGGCGACCAGATCGCGGTCTCGTCGTTCAGCGGGAGGGTGGCCGAGATCGACCTGCGATACACCACCTTGGAGGCCGACGGCAAGAAGGTGTTCGTGCCCAACGCCATGGTGTTCAGCAGCGCCGTCACGGTGGGAGGGGCGTAAGGGCCGCGGTACGCAGACCCAACTCCGGGGGAAGCTCCGCTTGGCTGCCGGCGGTCAGTCGGGCGGTTCGACGCCTTGGTGCAAGTTGTCGCCGAAGGCGACCAACTGGCGTTGGCCGCCGTCGAGCTTGATTTCCACGTCGAGCTCGTCGATCCGGATGCGTTCGATGGTCCCACGCATCGGGCCCACCTCGAAGGGATCCCCTTCGTGGAGCTTGAGCGTCCTGGCCTCGGTGCGGATGTAGAACCAGACCTTGGGGATGCCGTTCTCGGTGCGGATCGAGCTGACGTAGGTGTGTGCGCTGGGGTCGAATTCCGGTTTGCGCGTCGGCTCCTCAGTGCGCTCCACCCGCTCGACGCGGACCGGCTGCTTCGGGGTGTACGCGGCGAACAGCCCGCCCGTATCGACGTAATAGTCCCCTTCCATCTGCCGGCGAACGATTGCCTGGAGGTATTCGTCGAGTTTGGACGATTCCAGCCGGCTCGATAGGCCGACGGGCAGCTTATCCTGATGGACCGCGCCGGGCAGGCACAACGCCTCGACGGTAATCGTCAGCTTGAGATCCCGGGACCCCTTGATCGGGTCCGCGTTCAATTGGCGGACCTTGTGCAGGTAGCCGGTGGATTCAAAATCGAAGAGGAAGCGAGTCAACTGATCCAAGGTGCCCCGGCCTTCGATTCGGAAAGGTAGGGTGGTGTAGCTGCCGCCGTGCGCTTGGGTAGTCATCGGGGTGATGTCGACTTGGCGCAACTGCTCGACGGCGAGTTTGCCCAGCCAGTCATCATACACGTCGCGGGCGACGTTGGGGTTGGTGGGCAGGGAGCGCTTTCTCCAGTGGCCCAACTGCGCGGACGCCTTGACGCCGGGCCGAGCCTGGATCTCCAGCGTCTGCACCGTCTTCTTGAGTCCCTTGCGCTGGGTGCGAAGATCGCTTAGCGATTCGCCTCCGCCCCGAAACAGGTACATTCCGGCAAACGTCACCAGGAGTGCACCGGTAACCACCACCAGGATCTTCTCGCGTTTCTTCAGGGCCATCACTGCTTCTCCGATTCCACGTACACGAACATCGTGAACCGCCTCGAATAGGGCTTGACCGAGGCATCCTCGCTGCTGCCCGAGTTGGCCACGCGCCACGACGGGTTGCGGAGGCGGAGGCTTTTTTCCGTTTCGTTGATCGAATCCATGCCGGCAGCCAGGCCGTCCAGCGAGAGGCGGCCGCCGCCGGCCGGGTACGAGCTGAACTTCAACTCGGTGAGCATGGCCTGCCTGGCCGGCGGGAAGTTCTTGGACAATTTGTGAAGCTCGTCCAGCAGGACCACGTCGGTGTCGGTCCACTTCTTGATTGCCGTGACCGCAGCGACCGCCTCCTTGGCCGCGGCGACGTCCTTGTCCAACTGCTTGCTATCGTTGGTGAGCTGCTTGATTTCATCGTTGAGCGACCATCGCTGCCAGCCGCGGTAACCGAAGAACGAGCCCACCAGCAGCACGGCCGCCACGCCGGCCACGAGCAACTTTGTCCGCCGGCTGGGTGGTTCCGGAGGACGGCGGGGATGGAGAAAATCGATGGCGTGCCCGGTCTGCTCCAGCTCGGCCAGGGCCATCCCCAACAGGGGTGCGAACCGGCCGGGCTTTTCGGGGAGCTTGCCGCGGAGTCCAATGCCCAAGCTCAACCCGGCAAAGGGATCGAACAGCTCCGTGGGCGCTGCCAGCTCCCTTTCGATCGATTTTGCCAAGGCGGCATGTTGCTCGCCGGAGCCGCACAAGGCGATGGCCTCAATCCGCCGTCCGCCCAACTGGTTTTCTGCGGCGGCGATGGTGCGGCGGATCTCGGCCAACAAGGCCCGCGGCTGATCGGCGTTCTGAAGGGGGTCGCCGCTAAGGCGAGTGGTTCGCAGGAAGACGACCTTGCGGTCGATCATCACCGTGAGGTCGGCTTCGTCCGAGAGGAGATCGACGAGCAGCCGTGGGGGGGACGGCCCGGCAGGGTGGGTGCGGCCCAACAGCGACGCGGCGGCGCAGGGCCGGAGGATCAATCGCTGGGGCGTCAAGCCGGCCCTCTCGCAGGTCCGTCGGATCTGGTCGACCAGCTCGGGGCCGATGGCGGCGGCCAGCACGCTGCGAGGCCCCTCCTCCTCCGCCTCGTCCAGGGGCACGAAGTCCAGCAGCCAGTCCTCGTCAAACTCGTTGAATTCCCGCATCGCCTGGAAGCGGACCAGTTCGGGCAACTCGTCATCGGGGGCAGGGGGCAGGCTGAGTTGCCGCAGCTCGATGCTGGCCCGGCCTACCGCCACCAGGGTTTCCAGCCGACCGATTCCGCGGGCGGCCAGGGCGGCGGCGATCTGCCCGCCCACGTCCACCTCTTGCTCCTCTTCTTGATCTTCTCCCACCTGGGGCGGGCGGAGCGGTACGGCAAACGCCTGCTCGATCGCGACCCGCTCACCGTGCGAGTCGGCCACCACCAAGCGTGCTTCAGTAGCGTCCCATTCCAGGGCTAAGACTTGGGGCATGGTCAAATCACCTTGATTGTGCCGTGAGGGGAAGTGCTCTCAGGGATGGAAGCCTTGTGTGCTGACCGGGGCCGGCGCTGCGAACGGCTCTCGACCGGCTATAGCATTTATTGTAATTGGCCAGGGCTCTAAACGCCACCACGGAGTGGGGATCCGGGGAGCGGTGATTGACCATTTCCCCGGGGAGCCATCTCCCCTTTTTTTGGGGGCCGCACGTAGTGGTCAATCACCGCTCCACCGGCACATGGCCGGTGGTGGCGGAGACGATACTTACAGTTTGAGTCATTGCTATCAAGCCTCTCGGGTAGCCCCCGGAGAAGAGCACGGTACGTGTTGTTCTGATCAATAGGTTGCCGTCCCGAAGTCCGCGCCGGTGCCGAGGATCTCCAGGGGGTATCCGCGGCCCAAGTTGCTGATGTCTCTCCAGAACACGATCCGGGCAGGTTGTTTGCTGGCGTCCAGGAGGACTTCGATCCGCACCGCGGGTCCGCCCTGGTCGAAATAGCCGAACACCTGGGCGCGATAGACGCAGCCGCCGGCGGTGACAAACGGGATCAGGGTCTTCATCTCTTCCAGGGTGACCAGCCCTTCCGAGAGGATCCAGGTTTCGTGGCGCCGGCTGGCCAACGCTAACGAGGGATTCGGTTCCCGCTCGCCGATGATCTTCTCCACGATCTCTGGGGTTATGCCGGGGATTCCCTCCAGCAGCGCCCGGGGCGCCTGGTTGATGTTGATCCGGCCGGCAAGGGGCGAGGCGGTAACCACGGCGACGTGATCCATCAGATCGGGCAGGTAGGAGTCGATCATCCCGGGCGTATTGGGGAAGGGGGTTTCCAAGACGGTTTCTTGGGCGGCTCCTGCCTGCGGGGCGGCTCCCCCCTGGCCGCCGGCTCCCCCCGCCGCGTCGCCTTCGTTTTCGGATGGTAGCCTCACGTTCTTGCCGATGAGGTCGAGGAGGGTCGAGATCGTACGCTGGGGTTGCTGCGAGAGGTCGAGTTCCACGCTGCTGTCGGCGGTGGCCGGCTCATCCTCGTCGGCGTCTTCACCCAGGCGATAGGCGACGATGAAGGTGGCCCACTCGCTGCCGAGGGCTTCTTCCAGTTCGTCGTACAACGCCTGCATGTCGTCTTGGTTGAGGTCGATTTTCTTCTCGCCGTCGGGGTTTAGATTCAACTCGTAGCTGTAGAGCGTCAGATAGGCGGCCCAACCGCGGTTCATCGACCCGTCGGAGTTGTCCACGCCCAGGATGCTCTGGGTATCCGGCTCGCCGGGGTCGATCAATGCGTTGTGATCGTCATCGCAACCGAATAGCAGGCGGGGATAATCTCTGATGCCGCGGACCAGGAGGAGTTCTTCGATGGATTCGAGGGGTCCGTTTTTGGGCGTGCAAGGTGGTTGGAGGGCGGAATAGTACTCGGCCTCGGCCCCGAACTCACGGGCCTCGTCGTCCTCATCCATCCAATCCAGGATGGAGTCGGCAATTTCCTCGGTCATTCCGGGCAGCCCCATCAGGATCTGGCGGCCGGTGCCGGGGACCTTTTTTTCGATTGCCATCAGCGCAATCAGGTTCAGCCGGGTCGATTCATCTTCCAGGCCGTACCGAATTCCCTCCACCACACCGTAGTCGAGCCGCGGGGCCACGATCGAAAACCGGCCGGCAACCCGGGCCTGCTGGTCGCCGGCGACCCCTCGGCCCCGACATTGCAGCTCATTGTCGTACCAGCCGCCGAGGCGGTCCTGGAGATCTTTTTCCTGGACGATGAACAACCGTGCCATCTCCACACCGGAGTCGGCCGATGCCCGGGCCTGGGACTGCCGGCCCGAGAGGTCGGCTGCCTTGCGCTCGGCGACCATCAGGTACGAGAAGGTGCCGGCCGCCAGGGCCAGCAGGGCGATCACCACCAGCACGAGCACCAGGATCATGCCGCGTCGTCGGTATTTCATCGTGCCGATCCTCCCGTCGATGTCGCGCCGCCGGTGGAGGTCGCCTCGCTCCCCGAATCAAATCCTTCCCAGGGATCCTCCCCCGATTCTCCCATCATCGACGAGGCACCTTCCGCGGTGGTGGGCTGGGCGACCGGCAGATAGACCAACCGGCGATAGACCAGCAACTCTTCGCTCTGGACAAGGGAGGGCTGAGTGGTGGTGCGCAGCGAGGTGGCTTGGGGATCGTTGCGGTCGCGTGCGGGGATGATTCCGATGGCGATTTCGACCGCCACCGGCAGTCCGCCGCGCTCGATCGAGTCCCACTCATCGTACTCCTGAGTGCCGTCGAAGTAGCGAAGCTCGATGGCGGCCACTTCGGGCGCAATCGGCTCTACGTCCTGTTGGAGCGCGAGGAGTTGTCCTTGCTCGGCTGCCCAGGCGGCGGTGGCGCGGTCGTACTCGAGTCGCACCAGGCCGTTGCCGTTCTGTGAGGTGCCCGAGGCGTAGCCGGCCCCGCCAAGCTGATCGTCGATCACGTAATAGGCGACGGTCTTGACGTCGCCGCCCACGGCCGCGACCGTGGAGTCCTCGGCGGCGAACATCGCGTCAAGCTCGTCGCCCCGCGGCAACCGGCTGGTATCGAGCTGGAGTTGATAGGCGCTGCCGAACAGTCCGGGGACGGAGGGGACTTCGGTTGATTCGGCCAGTTCGCCGGTCTCGTCGGTTTCCGACTCCCCCTCTGCGGACTCACCCGGCTCTGCGGCGTCCCCTCCCCCTGCGGCAGCTCCTCCTGCGCCCGCCCCTCCTCCGGCGCCTCCCGCCGAGGACGTTCCGCCGGCGGCCCCGCCCAGGGATGAAAAGTCCGGCAAGAGCTTGTCGGCGTCGATCGGATCGTAGAGGGGCACGTTGCGGAGGTCGTCGGCGATGCGGTTCAACAGCGCCCGGGCAAGCTGGGCCTCTTCCACGCCGGTCCGGTTTGAGTCGACCAGGCGGAGGTGGATGTCGATGGCCATGCCCACGGCGATCAGCACCAGGGCGGTGAGCCCCAGGGCGAGCATCACCTCCAGGAGCGTGAAACCTCGGCCGGGCCGCCGCACTGCGGTCGTGAATCTACTCTTACTCACCGGTATCTCCCGTGGCAGCGTCCGCCGCCTCGCTTTCTGCCAGGGCCTGCATGCTGGCGTCGGGAATCCAGCGGAACAGGGAGAACTCCACCGGCCGTTTCTCGGTCGGCAGGTCCTGGGTGACCGTGACACAGACCAGGTTCAGGCCTTCTTCCTCGGTGTCCGCCAGGCCGATCGAGTACAGCCAGACGGTAAGGCCGTCGCCCACAGGACAGTCGAACTGGGTGGGGGGCACCGTATCGGCCGGTGTGAGGCCGGCGGCGATCTCGGCCAGCTTGCTCTCGCAGAGCAGTTGGGCTTCGGTCCGGTCGCGGGCGAGCTGCGCGTTACGCATCCCCAGCCGGAGGGCCTCGCCCAGCACGGCGATTGCCCCGGTCAGGATGGCCAGCGCGAGGATCACCTCCAACAACGAAAACCCCCCTCTCCTGTTGGGAGAGGGCCGGCCTCCGACGAGATCAGTCGAGTCGGGCGAGGGCAGAATACTCATGGCAACAACTCCTCGGAGGCGTAGACCTGGCCGATGCTGACCGTTCCGGTCAGCCCCCGCAGTTGCAGATCGATCGAGCGGCCGTGCTCGCTCTTCAACACCAGCCGGGCGGTGGAGGTGGTCCCGTCGGGATAGAACAGGATGGGGTCGGACCAGGTGGTCTCCGTCATGGCCGATTGTTCCATTGCCGAGGTGATCGTTGCCGCCCGGGTGTCCAGCTCGATTTCACCGGTGACGAACGTGACGCCCCCGGGCAAGGATTCTTCGCGGGGTTTCACTGTGCCGATGGAGCCGGTGTTCCCGGCGGAGTTGCCCAGCCGGCTGCCGTAAACGGAGTTCTCCTGCGCCTGGGCCGCGGAGTAGCATTCGACGCGATAGTCATCTTCATTTGCGGCGCATCGAAAGAAGTAGATTTCGCCGGAATCCATTGCCTCCACGCGAGCGGTGCGCCACTCGGCGCGGATTTGGCCGGCCGCCTTGCGGAGCCGGGCGCCGGCAAACGGCTTCTCCAGGGCCGGCCAGGCCAGCGCGGCCAGGAGCACCAGCAGGCACATCGTCAGCAAGACTTCCAGCAAGGTGAAGCCCCGCTGGCGGTTGCACGTGCCGTGGAAGCGACAGCCGATCATCGCTGTTTACTCCTGGTTCCAGTTGCCGACGTCGTCGTCGGTGCCGTTGGTTCCATCGGGGCCGAACGACCAGAGGTCGTACTTGTCGGGGTTGAACCTGCCCGGCTGCTGGTACTGGTAAGGATTGTCCCAGGGGTCCAGCGGGAGGAAGCCCTCCAGGTAGGGCCCCTCCCAACTGTCCGGATCGGCCAGATCGGCCGGTGCGGCTTGGAGTGCCTGCAATCCTTGGTCGGTGGACGGGTAACTCTTGACGGTCAGCTTGTACAACTCCAACTGGTTCTTGAACAACGTGACCTGTACCTCGGCCGCGTTGATGTTGGCCCGCTTGCGGGTGCCGTCGTAGGCGGTCCTTGCCAAGGAGAACAGCGAAAGCGCCCCACAGACAACGAACGCTCCCACGATCGCCAGCACGACCAGGATGATCACCAGTGTCCCGCGCGACTGTTCACGGGGGAGGGCAACCGCGGATGCCGTCGCGGCGGCCGGGACGGTGATCGTCTTGCCGCACTGCGCACACGGCCCGCTAGTGCCCATCAACTCTTCGGGCACGTTCGTCTGAAGGCCGCAATGCGGACAGGTAAGCGGAATCGGCATGGTCGGAACTCTTTAGGAGCGGCCGATAAACAACTTCCCGTTTTCTTGTGGGAGGCGACGAATTGGGGGGCCAAAGGGCGGCCCAGCACAGTCGCCCAAC
>CAZUAM010000121.1:9516-13840 GCA_964618095.1 uncultured Planctomycetaceae bacterium
GAGGCGACTCTGTCGGCGACAACGGTGCGGCCATGCGCAGTCGCCGACAGAGTCGCCTCCCACAACTTATCCTTCCGCCGCCGCTTAGTCATCGGCGGCAGATGCAAGGCGCTCGATTACCGGCGTCTACTGCTGCTCCCAGTTACCGATGTCGTCTTCGGTTCCATCGTCTTTATCAGGTCCGAACGACCAGAGGTCGTACGACTCGGTGTTGTACCTACCGGGCTTCTCGTACTGGTAGGGATTGCCCCAGGGGTCCACCGGCACGGCACCTTCCATATACGGCCCATCCCAGGGGAGATCGCCCAGATTGGCCGGTGGGTTCCGGAGTGCCTCCAATCCCTGGTCGGTCTCGGGATAATCCCTCACGCTGTGTCTGTACAAGGTCAACTGGTTCTTAAACAGATCGATCTGCACGGTGGCCGCGTCGATGTTGGCCCGCTTGCGGATGCCGTCGTAGGCGGTCACCGCCAGGGAAGCCAGGGTGACGAGGATCACCAGCACCAAGAGCACCTCGATCAAGGTGAAGCCGCCGCGCGGGGGGCGGGAATAGGAAACGGTCATGGGGGGGCCTCCTGTATTTGTAGGCGGTCAATAGTTCTATTATAGGCTGGCAGAGGGGCGGGGGCCACTGCCGGCCCGGTAAGCCGCGACTGCCGGTTGGGGCGGTGTTGGCCACCGAATTGGCGATCGGGGGCCAACGGTCGCGGGTGTATGTAGTGCGCGACCGACGGTCGCGGCTCTATATCGTGGTACCCATCTTCAAGACCGGAAGCAACAGGGCAATCACGACCAACAGGACGGCGGTGGCGAGGATCAACAGCAGGATGGGCTCGATCAGCCGCACGGCCAGGTCCAGGCGGCGCCAGGTGCGACGTTCCAGGGAGTCGGCGATTTCCAGGAGCACCTTCTCCAAGGTGTTCGCCTGCTCGGCCACGGCGATCATCTCCACGACGATAGGCGGAAACTGGCCGCTGGCGGCCAAGGGCTTGGCCAACGGCTGGCCCGCCGAGATGTTTTCGCTGGCTTTCCGGATGGCCTCGGCAAGCACGCGGTTGGCGGTGGCCTCGCTGGAGCTTTCCAGGGAGCGGAGGATCGGCACGCCGTTTCGGAGCAAGGTACCCAGCACGCGGCAGAATCGGGCCACGGCCAGGCTGAGAAAAATCGGCCCGACCAGCGGCAGCCTCAGCCGGACCCGGTCCCACCAGAGGCGTCCCGCCTCGGTGCCCAGCCACCTTCGCAGGTACCAGCCGGCCGCGACCGCGGCCAGCAGCACCAACCAGCCCCACCGCCACGACTGGTGGCTGGTCCACAACAGGCCGATTGTCAGTGCGGGCAACTCACCTTCTTCGCGAAGCCGGTCGAAGAGTCCTTCGAATCTGGGCACGAAGAACACAATCAGCACGGTTACCACCACTAAGCCCACCGCGGCCAGAAAGACCGGGTAGACGAGGGCCCCGATGGTACGTTTTTTGAGGTCTTCCTGGGCTTCGGTGAACTCGGCCACGCGCAAGAAGGCCTCTTCCAGAAAGCCGCCTTCGCCGCCGGCGCGGATCATGCTGACGGTCATCTCGCCAAAGATTCGCTCGAAGCGGTCCATGGCCTCGGCCATGGTGGCCCCGTCCTCGATCTGGCGGTGCATCTGTCCCAGCACGTGGGTCAGGCCCACGTGGGAGGTCTGTTTCTCGAGCACCTCGAGCGAGCGTAACAGGGGCACGCCGCTGCGGAGAAGATCGGCCATCTGGCCGTAGGTGTTGGCCAACAACTGGGCGGGCACGCGGCGGACCCGATCGTCCCGGACCACGGGCGAATCGGCCTGGACGTCGATGGGGAACAGGGCCTGCCCGGCCAGCGCGGCCAGCGCCTCGCGCCGGCCGTCTGCGGAGATGCTGCCGGAGACCTTTTCTCCGTCGTGACTACGGGCGACGTAGCTGAACTCAGGCATAGCTCTAAATCACAAATGACGAAAGACCAATCATCAAAGAAGCTGCTACCAACGGTGACGTGCCCGGCGAACCTGCTGATCGCCCGTCGCCGGCCTTTCGCTCTTCGTCATTGGCGATCAGTCGAACCTCATATCCAACGTGTTTCCCTTGGTCACGCGAACCACTTCCTCCACGGTGGTACGGCCGGCGAGGACCTTAAGCCAACCGTCCTCGCGGAGCGTCCGCATGCCTTCGCGGACCGCCTCCTGCTGGATCACCCAGGTGCTGGCCCGGTCGTGGGCAAGCTGCCGGACCTTCTCGGTGGTAACCATCAGCTCGAACAGTCCCACGCGGCCCTGGTAGCCGACCTGCCGGCACTCCCGGCAGCCGGCCGTCCGGTAGAGGGTTCCGCCTTCTTCCAAGCGGTCGAAGGGGAAGTCGTCGGGGAGTTCACTGGAGCCGGGCTGGTAGCCCTGTTTGCAATGGGGGCAGAGCGTGCGGACCAGGCGTTGGGCCATGACCGCCTCGACGGTGCTGGAGACCAGGAACGGCTCCACGCCCATATCGGTCAGCCGCATGTACGCCCCGGCCGCGTCGTTGGTGTGGAGTGTGCTGAAGACCAGGTGTCCGGTGAGGGAGGCCTGGATGGCGTTTTCGGCCGTTTCCAGGTCGCGGATCTCGCCGACCAGGACGATATCGGGGTCGTGCCGCAAGATGTGACGCAGCGTGTTGGCGAAACTCAGCCCGATCTTGGGATGGACCTGGATCTGATTGATGCCTTCCAACTGATACTCGACGGGGTCCTCGGTGGTGATGATCTTGGTTTCGCCGCTGCGGATTTCCAGGAGGGAGCTGTACAAGGTGGTGGACTTGCCCGAACCCGTGGGACCGGTCACCAGGATGATGCCGTGCGGCAGCCGGATCAGTTCCTGGAAGGTTCCGTAGAGGTCGTCGCTCATGCCCAGGTTGGAAAGGGTGAAATCCATGCCCCCTTTGTCCAAGAGCCGCAACACGATTCCTTCACCGTGGATCATGGGGATCACCGAGACCCGCACGTCCACTTCGCGGCCGGCGACTCTCAGCTCGATGCGGCCGTCCTGGGGCAGCCGTCGTTCGGCGATATTCAGGTGGGCCATGATCTTCAGGCGGCTGATGATGGCGGCCTGGAAGCGGCTGATCTCCGGGGGGACCGGCTGGGGATGCAGCACGCCGTCAACCCGGTAGCGGATGTGCAAGCCGGACGCCTGCGACTCGATGTGCACGTCGCTGGAGCGCAATTCGATCGCCTCCAGGAGGATTTCGTTGACCAGCCGCACCACCGACGGTTCCTGGGCCATCTCGGAGAGTTCGGACCCGTCGGTCTCCAACTGTTCCAACAATTCCACCCGGTCGTCGACGGCCTGGGCCAGCAACCCCTCGATCGTCTCGCTGCCCACGCCAAGGTGGGCCTTGATCAGATCGACGATTTCCGAGCGTTTGGCCAGCACCGGGACCACGGTCTGCCCGGTGGCCACGCTCAGCTCGTCCAAGGGGTAGAGGTTGAAGGGGTCGTTGGTGGCGACAAGCAGGGTGCCGTTGTTTTGGCGGATGGGGAAGAGCATTTCGCGGTGGATGAACTTCTGGGGGAAGTTACCCAACAGCGAGAGATCGAGTTCTGCCTCACCCAGGTCGAGGAACTCCAGACCGACTTCTTCGCCCAGGGCCTTCAGGGCGATCTCCTCGGAGATGAACCCCAGGTTGACGGCCGCCTGGTCCAGGCGCGTGCCGTCCGATTGGGCCTCGCGGGACAGCTCCAACTGCCGCTGGTCAAGCAGACCTTTTCTCAGGAGGATTTCGCCTGCTTCCATGATCCCGGGCTCTTTCGGAGGGGAGGCAACATGAGTCGCCATCGTTCTAGGAAGGAACGGGCACGGGCAAGCCAGGCCGAGTTCCCGTCGGCCTGGCCGACAAACACCCACTATCTAACATAAGCGGTAGAACCCGTCGCGTCCAGGGCGGCGAGCCCCATCGCACCAAACCGAACAGGAGGCACCCCCGAGGCCACCCTTGAGCAGCCCCGGGGTGTGCCCTAAACCCACGATTGGGTGTAAACACTCTGCGCAGCCCCCACAAGCGGGGGTAGTATTGCGGCTAAACTCGTCGAGGGGCCGAGCGGCCTATGTTTCGGACTGCCCCGCAGCCCTTTGTCGGCCGCCTCGCCGGCCGGCCGGTCTTTCGCCGGCCCCCGGTCGCCGGAAGCCGCGCCGCAGTTCGATCCCCTCGACGGCCTTCATCAGTGCCGAGATCTTGTCCTTCTGGACCTTGTTGAGGATCTGGCTGATCGCCTTGTTGGCGGCTTTTCGCAGCCCATCCATTTTGGCACGGATCGCCTCCATGTCGGGCCTGGCGGGCCTCCCCTC
>CAZUAM010000122.1:0-394 GCA_964618095.1 uncultured Planctomycetaceae bacterium
GAAAGTTTTCGGCGTGCGCGATTCTCCGCCAAAGCAGTAAATGCGTCCTTCGAGGGTCACCACGAACAGCTTCTCATCGGCGGCCAGCATGGTCCACGGCCGGCCCTGGAAGGACCCTTTCCAGGAAATCTTGGCCGTCTTGGTATCGATCACCGTGACAAAACCTTGGCCGCCGGCGACCAGACGCGAGCCGGCCTTGAGGAACAGTCTTCCCGGGGCGTCGGCGACCGGCAATCTCCAGAGTTGGCTCAGGGCGGACCGTTTGATCTTCAGCTTCCGGCCCCTGCGGTCCGTTTTCTCGATCCACTTGTCGCCCACGTGCGGGTCCAGAGCCACCAGCACACCGTTGGCCAGGCTGTAGCCCTTCCCGAGTATTCGGTTCTATCTCAGACAA
>CAZUAM010000122.1:404-11459 GCA_964618095.1 uncultured Planctomycetaceae bacterium
AGGGCCGTCTCGTCGTGGACCTGCGGGTAGAGACCGTCGACCGCGCCGCCGTCGGCAATTCGAGCCACGGTACCCGGCAGGAAGAAGCACTCGCCGCGCGCAGTCACGTGATAGCTGCCGCCGCCCTTCTCGCCGAACGTGAAATATCGGAACTTGCCGGTCTCAAGGTCGTAGCATCCCGGCTGGGTGCGGCCACCGGGGGCAATCAGCCCGTGCCCGGTGGCGACCAAATGCCCGCGAGGTACGAAGCCCGCGAAGGCTGGGCTGTCGTGGGGCTGCACGGTGTAGGTCGAACCCTGCCCGCTGTTGGTCCAGACCACCCTGCCGGTCTCTGCGTCCACCGCGCGTACGAAAATGCCCATAAACGGCCAAATGCCGGCGGTGAAGTAGATGGTTCGGCGGTGCAGGACGGGCCCGCCGCGAACCGGCCAGGTGGAGATCAACCGCTCGTTGCCCAACACCTTGCGGTCCGACGGCCCGCCGCGCACCCGCCACAGCAACGCGCCTCTGGCCCCGTCGAGGCAATACAGATACCCGTCGTCGGAGCCGAAGTAGACCTTGCCGCCATGTGCTAAAGGGGCCAGGCGGACCGGGCCGTCGGCGTAGAACCGCCACTGCTCCGCGCCAGAGTCGGTATCGTAGGCGGCCACGCTGTCGTTGACCATCGAGGGCACCACCAGACGCTTACCTGCTGCGACCGGCGAGTACGAAAGGTCGAACCGCAGCCACGGTTGGCTGGCCGGCCAGGCCGGGCGAGGCTTCGGCAGTTGCCTTACCCATTGCAGGTGTAGCTCCCCCGGCAGCTCATCCGGCGAGGCCGCCCCCCGACCCGCATCGTATCGCCACTGCGGCCAATCCCCGGCAAACAGGCAGGTCGCCGATAACGTCACCAGCCACGCGGCCAGATCAATGGTTAGGATGCGAACGGCGTGCTTTCTCATGACCGATACGCTCCACCTCGAGCCGCCTGCGGCTTAGCAGAAGACCTCTGGCGAAGCAGCAAGCGGCTACTGCTGCATCACGTGCAAGTCTTCGGCGGCCACGGTCAAGTGTACGTGCTCGCCGACACCGACGCGACGGTGATTGTACTCTTTCTTCCCCAGCAGAATGAACAACTCCACTTCCCGCCCCTTCGCCGGCGCATGAACATCTCCCGCCGATGGCAGGCAGGCCAGGCTCACCCTCACCACCGGCCCCAAATCCACCACCTCGCTGATCGCCCCTTCCAGGATCGTGGTCCCCGGCGGCAGCTTCTCGCCTTCCGGGCGGGCGGGCGCCAAGTCGATGTTTTCCGGGCGTACCATGACAACCACCTCCCCGACCGGGCAACCCGAATCCGGCCGCGGGGCGCGGAATTCGACCCCGCCCGCACACGCCAACCGCACCCACTCTCCGTCCGGCTCGGCTCGGGCCGAGAACAAGTTGCCGGCCTGGACGAACCGGGCCACCCGCGCGCTGTTGGGCCGGTCGAGGATCTCCTGTGGCGTGCCCACCTGGAGGATCCGCCCCTGCTCGATGATTCCCACCCGATCCGCCACCGTCAACATCTCCACGAAGTTGTGACAGACGTGAACGGTGGTCGTTTTTGTACTCTTCTGCAACTGTTTCAATTGGCGACAGAGGTTATCGCGGGTCTGCTCGTCCAGGGCGCTGACCGGCTCGTCCAGTAGGAGGATCTTGGGCTCGATGGCCAGTGCCCGGGCCAACGCCACCCGCTGCCTCTCGCCGCCGGAGAGCTTGCCGGGAAAGCGATCGGCTAAATGTGCCACGCCGACGGTGTCCATCACTCGGGCGACTTGCGGAGAAACTGGCCGATCGAAGCGGATGCCGAACGGCCGACCGGTCAGACGAATCAGGGGTCGCAGCATGAGGACCACCAGCAGGTACACGATGTAGCCGGCGATACGTCCTATCCAGCGGCGGTCCCCCACCATGCGGCGGAGCAGGGGATCGCTCTGCCCAAAAGCGACGTTCCCGCGCACGTTCTGGTGCGGAAACAGAGCGTAGTCCTGTGGCACGTATCCCACGCCGCGGTGCCGCGATTCCAGGCTCGTCACCTCCCGGCCGTCGATGTAAATCCGCCCCGAGTCGATCCGGTTCAGCCCGCACAGACACTCGACCAGCAGCGTCTTTCCCGATCCGGTGGGCCCCAAGAGCACGAAGTACTCTCCCGGCCCGACGTGCAGGGAAACGTCGCGAAGGGCGAAGGCGCCGACGGAGAAGTTGAGCTGCTCAATGCGGATCATCGCTGGCCAAGCCCCACTACACGCACGACGACCAGGGCCGCGGCCGCCAAGACGAGCATCAAGATGGCCACGGCCAGGGCCACTTCAATCCGCCCCACCGACTGCTCCAGGTAGACGGTCGTGGGCAAGACCTCGGTCCTGAACCGCACGGCGCCGACGAAGACCATCAGCGGCCCGAAGATCCCGAACGCCCGGGTCCAGATCAGGATGGCCCCCACGATGATCCCGCGGCGTGCCATGGGCAGTGCCACGCGGAAGAACGCCCCGGCCCGGGTGCAGCCGAGCGTCATGGCCACGTGTTCAATGCGGGGATCGACGCCGTCGAAGGTCAGCTTGATCGCGCGGATACCGAACGACGCCGAAACGAGGAGTTGGCAGAGAATGATCCCCTTTCTTTGGAAGACGAACTTGACCCCTGCGTCTTCGATCCAACGTCCCACCGCAGTCTGAAAAAAGACCAGCAACGAGAGCCCCACCACCAGCGGGGGAAGAATGATAGGAAGATCGACGATCGAATCGACCACGGCGTGGCCTGGAAAACGGTACCGGCTCAACGCGTAGCCCATCGGAACGGCCAGCAGCAGGCCCAGGGCCGTGGTCACGGTAGTGGTCCACAACGAGAGCCAGAGGGCGGCGCCGATTTCGGGAGTGCAGAGCACTTCGCCAATGGCCTGGCGATTGATATAGCTGACGTCGGCGAAGAAAATGGCCAGCAATCCAACCACGAACACCCCGACAAACGCCAGCATCGAGGCGGCAAACAGCCGGCCGTGCGGCCCGGTGACCGGCGCGGCGGCACGCGGCTCGCTGAACAACGAATAATTCACGCTACGGGGGTCCAGGGGGAGGATGGTGGGGTGGGCCGTCAGGGCGGGGACAAAACCCAGCTATCTCTCCAGTATAGATCCTTTCACCGGAGAATACCACTTGCCGTCGAGCCGTCACTCCGACAGCGTGGTCGTGTAATGGTGCTTCTTAAACACCTCTTTGCCGGGCGGGGAAGTGATGAACTCGACGAACTTCTCGGCCAGTTCCGGATGCTCCGAAGATCTCAAGACACCCACCGCCACCGTCGAGACGATGTTCTGCTCGGGGGGGATCGGAACCACTTCCCCCTCATCCGCAAAGTACGCGGCCACGGCGTCCCACACGATCACCGCATCCAGCGACCCCACCTTGATGTGGTTGCCCAGTTCGCTGACCGTCAACGAGCGGAACTTCACGTTCACGTCGTCTTCAGAGATGTTGTTCTTGGCGAAGATCTTCGATGATTTACGGCCGATAGCGCAGGCCTTGGGATCGCCCAACCCAACCATGACCTCCGGCCGGGTGAGGTCGGCCAGCGTGCGGATGTTCTTGGGGTTGCCTTTGCGGACCTGGATCACGGGCACGAAGTAGCAGACGGTTTTCTTCGAGGCGACCAGGCCCTCTTTCTCGGCCAACTCCACGTAGTGCACATCGCCCGGCATGTAGAGGTCGCCCCGCCGGGTGAGCTTGATGCGCGCCAGCAGCACCTCGGCGCCGGCATAATCGCATTCGACGGTCACACCGTGTCGGCGGCCGAACAGTTCCGCGATCTCAGCCGCCGGTGGTCGGATGCCGCCACCGCAAGAAAACAGCAGCTTCGTTTCCTGGGGTGCCTCGGCGTCGCAGCCGAGCCCTAGCCAGATCAACGTCGCCAACAGCAGGCCGCCGTACCGGCGACCGCTAAACGTGTGAGCGCCACTTCTGAGCTGCAATGGCAAGTCATTTGACATACCCGAACTCCTCAAAAATATCCTCCCCGTGGACTTCCACAAACTTGAGGAACCGTTCCACGTCGTCCTTCTTCTTGGAGTAGGACAGTCCTACCGCAGCCACGCGAACTTCCCGGTCGTACTCGTACGGGCCGGGAATAATCTCCAGCGCGTCGAGCCAATTGTGCGCGATGCCGTTCCACATAATGCCCGCGTCGCGGTGGCCGAGCTTGATCTGGGCGGCGGTCGCCGCGTGGGTTTTCATCATTGCGTTGCCCACGTTGGCAAGCACCGCGTCCTTGAACCCCGGCTTCTCCTTGTCCTTCTTGTCGAGCAAGGCGAACACCATCTCGCCGCAGGTGGAAAACTCGGGATTTGACAGCACCACGCGAAGCCCGGGCCGGGCAAGATCCTCGAACCGCTCCAGCTTCTTCGGGTTGCCTTTCTTGACCACCAGCACCGGCGCCACCCAACCGACCTGCACGTAGCGGAGCATCGCGCCGGCATCCTCGCTGTACTGGATAAAGGGGTCGTGGCAGACGAAGACATCACCCACGGTGTGCATCTTGACCTTGGGCAGATGGTCCTCACACTGGCCGAAGACCAAGGTTGCCCGGCAGCCGGTCTCTTGCTCAAACAGCTTCACCAGTTTTTCCATGGGCGGGCGGAACGACCCGCCGCAGAGGATCTCAAGTTCCTCCGTCTGCGGGCTGCAACCGGGCATCAGCCAAAGAACGCTCGCCACCAGTGCCGCCCACACGAAACGCCAAGCGTGTCGCATCGCATGCCTCCTGAAATAGGACCCTTTGACCACTCGTATCGCCACGAGCATACCAGGCCGGCAGCCGAAAGAGAACAGCCCCCGAAGGGGGGGTGGGAAACACGCAGCAGACACGACTCGCTTTGACGATCCGAGGACGCTGTCGAGTATGGGTGCGTCACGTTTCAATAAGATGCCGATGGCAGCCCCCTTCGTCGTGGTAAAGCCCCTGGGCCCCAGGTTGCCAAGCACGCACTGCGGGCGTACCTTTGAGTCCACATGAACTTCGTTCACCCTCAAGGACGAAAACCCTCACGCCGGCCCTCTCCCAGAGGGAGAGGGGGCTCGTTTCTCTAGGAGCAGAATCCACCAAGCGGGCCCGCATGATGAACACCGAATCGTCCGATCGCAAGAACCTCCTGGCGGTAAACCTGAGCCTGGCGGCCAACGTGCTGCTGGCCGTGCTGAAGACGGCCGTGGGCATCGTCGGCCACAGTCAGGCACTGCTGGCCGACGGGATCAACTCCACCTCCGACGTAGTCTACCTGGTGATCGTGCGAACATTCATGCGTCTGGCGGGCAAGCCGCCCGACCGCGAACATCCCTACGGACATCGCCAACTGGAGAGCATCGCCGCCGTGGTCATCGGGGCGTTCGTGATCACCACGGCGGTGTTCATCTTCTGGAACGCAGTCGATCAGGTCTTCGACTTGGCGACCCAGCGGGCAGAGGTCAGCCCGGTACGGGCAGTGGCCCTTTGGGTGGCCCTGCTGACCGTGATCCTCAAGGTGGGGCTGACCGTGCTGACCACCCGGATCGGGCGGAAGACGGGCAGCATCGCCGTGCTGGCGCTCGCCCGCGACCACCGCAACGACATCTTCTCCATTACGGCCGCCGTCGTGGGGATCTCCTTCGCGCAGATCGGCTACGGCTGGGTCGATCCCCTGGCCGCGGCCCTGGTGGCCCTGGTGATCCTCCACACCGGAGTGACCATCCTCCGCGAGTCCTCCGCCGACCTGATGGTCATTCTCCCCGACACGCCGGTAGCCGGCCGTATCCGCCAACTCCTGGAAGTGGTTCCCGGCGTTGAACAAATCGAGGAAATCCACGTCCACCGCATTGGGCCCTACCTGCTGGTGGACGTAACCGTCGGCATCGACGGCACGCTCTCCGTCGCCGCCGGCGACCAGATCGCCAATCAGGTAGAGGGCACCCTCTGGCGAAACATCGAGTACCTCCGCCGGGTCTCGGTCCATTACCACCCCAGCAAGGACGTGATTGAACGCGAGGGGTGAGGCGCGAGGATATAGGGACCAGCGGAGAGTGGGGCCCGAGGATCCGACTCGCCGGCCGCGAACCCCGTACTTTGCCGCCTACCGCCTGCCGCGGCGGACCAGCACCGCCCAATCCTTCGACTTCTCGGCCGGTAGCTCGCCGATCGAGCGGCTGCCCGGCCCGCTGAGCACCCCAACCGTCCCCTCCCGCAACCGCCCGCCGGACCGCGGGTTGTACCACTTCACCGTATACTCGCCCGGCAAGAGTTCCAGCTCGGTGCTGCCACCGTCGGGCAGATAGACGGCGTAGACCTCGCCCGGCTTGGCAAAGCAGTAGTCGTCCTTCCGGGGCGTAAGCTCGTCGGCCGGACGCATCTCGGCAAACGGCAAGTAACGCTGGAAGAGCTCCAACGCGTGTCGGGTCTGGTCCCACAGCCGCGCCCGCGAGCGAAAGTCCTCGCAATTCAGATCGTTGTGGGCGAACTTGTAGCCAAAGTACCACTCGCAGCCGGCGCCCCCGGCCATCAGGTTTCCCCACAGGGCCTGTTTGCGGACCGCGTCGTGATCGGGATCGTCCCGATCGGGTTTGACCCCGGTATTGGCCGGCCCGATCTCGTCCAGGCAGACCATCCACTTCCGGCCGCTTTCGTCCGATCGGCCCACCCACTTGAGCGTCTCCGAGTGCGTCTTGCTCATATCCCCTATCTGAATCGACGGCCCGTGGAAGTTGGGACTACCCAACAACGGGGTGTAGACCTGATCCCATTTGCCGGGAAAGGTGTGCACTACGATCGGATGCCTGTAGGCGTCCAGGTGGTGAATGAACTGGCAGAACTCCTTTCGCTGCCGGTCGGTGTTGGTGTTTTCCTCGCCCAGATTCCAGACCACTGCCGGGTGATGGGCAAAGCGGGCGATCAGTTCGCGGTAGTAGAGCTTCCGCTGGATGCCCAAGGCACCGCCGTCCAGGAGTTGGTCGTTTTCCGTCTCCTGGGTAATCACGTGCAGCAGGATCCCCATCCGATCCATGTGCGAGAAGACGATCTCCCACTGGTCGAGCTTGCTACAGTCGAAGCGGTCTCGGGTGTCCGGGGCGATCCAGGGCCAGACGTCCTTGCCGTCTCCGCCCACATTCATCGTAAGGAAATAGACGCTGTTCATGCCCTTCGAGGCCAGGTAGTTCAAGGCCCCAATGATCGTCTTGCCCTTCCCGTCGCGCCAGCTCGGATCGCCGGGGCGCCAGTCGCGGCGGTGGGGTTCGTACCCGTGCAAACGCTTAGACGCCGCCTCTCCCTTGCGTGGTTTGCGGGCTGCCTTGTCAGCCGCGGTGGTGCCGTCGAAATCGGCATAGGCCAGGAAGTTCTCCGGGCTGTCGGCGCCACCTTTAAGAAAGAACTCGCCGCTGGCGGCGAACCGCAGGTAGTGCTCACCCACGTAGCGGAGCATCCCCTTGGCCCGATGATCGCGGCCCGTCTTGTCGCTCGGCGCGACGGTGAACTTCCCGCTCGCGCCGTCGAACGCCGCCGGTTCCCCGGCGTCCGGATCGTTACTGGCGGCCACGTCGCGGCCGGTCCGGAACGACGCCCGATACGTCCAGGTCCCGATCTCATTGGGTGTGAAGTGCACCCGCCAGCAGTTCCCCTTTTCGGCCCCGCTTTCCGCCGCGTTGCCGTCGGCCGCATAGTAGCCGGGAACGCCGTGCTGCTCGCTGCCGTTGCGAAACGTTACGTTCAAGCGACGGTCCCGAAACGGATTCGGCTCGGCCGTCTCGCCGGTCTGCGGGCCGGCAAAGGTAACGGTTACCCGATGCCATTGTTTCAACTCGCCGGAGACGACGCCGGAGTTCTCGGGGGATGCGGCGACCAGTGCGGTCGAAACCATCAACAGGGCAAGCGCGTGGGTCATGGCCGGGTTCTCCTGTGGACATCGAGTCGGGGAATTACGCCCATATTATGGCCCCACGCACTTCTCATGTAAAGCCGCCGCCAGTGGCGGCGGGATCGGTCTTCTCAGACCGCCGCAGACCCCTTGTTCCCGCCCCGGGGGGCAGATACGATGATGGGACTCCGTGACCGCCTCGTGAGGACTCGCACACTCGACATGAGACTGCTCGGCATTACCGATCTGCACGACAGCCCGGCCGAGCTGGGCGACGAGCTGAAGGTCGAGTTGCGCCGGGCGTGATAAGCACTTGGGAGAAGAAAATCACAGTAGTGGTTTATCGCATCTGATCCGACGAGTGATTGACGATAGCCGGGAGGCAACGCGTCGCGGTATGAACCAGGGAAAAGGACGCCATCGAATGACTCCTGCGAGAATTTCCCGCGACGCGTTGCGTCCCGGCCGCTAGTCGTTCTTGCCGCGAGAGACACGATGGTGGATCCGTTCTTTCAGAAAGGAGTATGAGCAATGTGCGCCATGAAGCTCTGTGCCGAGGCCGATACGTTCCGTCACGAGGAGAAGGATTTCTCCTATGCGATCCGCATGGCCGAAGAGTTGGGCTTCCGCTACATCGAGCCCGAGGTGATGACGGGCCGGTGTCTGCTGAACGTCTACGGTTACTGCAACATTACCAGCCTGGAAGACGATCCGATGGAGATGCGCAAGGCGATCGAGGGCGCGGGGATGGAGGTGCCCTGCCTGAGCGCACATTCCAGCCTCCTCGACACCGTCTACGGCGTGGATTATCTGAAGAAGGCCATCCGTTACGCCTACATCCTGGGTGCCCCGATCGTCAACACGGCCGAAGGTTTGAAGCCGGACTGGATGACCGACGACGACGCCTTCCGGATCATGAAGTACAACCTCGACGAGCTGTTGAAGATGTGCGCCAACTACGAGATCACCCTGACCATCGAGCCCCACGGCGTCTACACCACCAACGCCGAAGGGCTGCTGAGGATCATGTCGCTGAGCGACTCGCCCTACCTGGCGGTCAACTACGATACGGGGAACGTGGCAGTGGCGGGCAACGACTCGGTCGAGACCCTACGCGCCGTGATGGAGCACGTCAGGCACGTACATCTGAAAGACATCGTCCGCGAGAAGGCCGGCGGACACGACACGGGAGTAACCGCCGGCGGGGCCATCGGCGACGGAGACGTGGACATCCGCGGATGTCTCGATCTACTGAAGGACGCCGGCTACGACGGCTGTCTTTCCATCGAATGCAGCGGCACCGAGGCGCTCAAGAAGAGTATAGCGTTCTTGGAGCCCCTCCTGTAAGAACACGAAATCTCGCTCGTTCCCACGCTCCGCGTGGGAACCAGGGACCACGCAGCGATCTGGACCTATTTGCCGGAGGGTGCGAAAATGAAGATCATGGGCGCCGGATCGAAGAGGGTTGTGGTTTGCCTGGCGGCGGTCGTCCTGCTCGGCGGGACCCGCTCGACGCCGGCCCGCGAAGCACGCTACGAGGTGGTCGTCAAGAAGGACGTCATGGTGCCGATGCGGGACGGGGTCCGCCTGGCGACCGACGTCTATCTGCCGACCAAGAACGGGGCCCCGCTGGCGGAGAAGCTCCCGGCGATCCTCACGCGGCTGCCCTACAACAAAGATGGGGCGCGAGGAAGCGGACGTTACTATGCCGCCCGCGGTTATGCCTTCGTGGCGCAAGACACCCGCGGCCGCTACAAGTCGGAGGGCATCTGGCACATGCTCACCGACGACGGCCGGGATGGATACGACACGGCCCAGTGGATCGGCAAGCAGCCCTGGTCGGACGGCAAGATCGGGATGATCGGCACCTCCTACGTGGGCGGGACCCAACATGCGATGGCCATGGAGCGGCCGCCCGGGCTGGTGACCGTGATACCGGTCGATGCGATGTCCAACCTGGGCTACCAGAGCATGCGGAACGCCGGCGCCTTCGAACTGCGGTTCTGGAACTGGATCTTCTCCATTACCGGGCCGAGAGGGAGCCGGCAATCGCGCGATCCGGCAACCGCGGCGATGTTGCGCGAGATGATGGAAAACCGCCGATCGTACCTGCTCAGTCTCCCGTTGCGCCGGGGCACCACGCCGCTGAAGCACGTCCCCGAGTATGAAGAGTGGCTCGTCGAGGCCATGCGGCACGGCGGAAACGACGAGTTCTGGAAGCAGAACAACGTCCTCGATTACCCCGGCCGCTACAAGGACATCCCGGTCTATCTGGTCGGCGGCTGGTACGATTCCTGGGGCGGCAATACCACGGCAAACTACATGGCCCTGAGCAAGACCATCAAGGGTCCCGTGTATCTGATCATGGGCCCCTGGATCCACGGTGCCCAGGGCAGCTCGGCCCACGGCCAGGTGAGTTTCGGCCCCGCGGCGGCCATCCCCGACCCCCTGGCCTGGAGGCTCCAGTGGTACGACCACTGGCTGAAGGGCATCCACAACAAGGTGGGCAAAGAGGCCCCCTTCGCCGCGCCGGTGCGGATCTTCGTGATGGGCACCGGCAACGGGCGGAAGACGGCCGACGGCAAGCTCAGTCACGGCGGCTATTGGCGCGACGAACAACAGTGGCCGCTGGCGCGGACCCGCTACACGAAATTGTACCTTCACCCGCGAGGGCGGCTCTCGGCCAAACCGCCCGATGCCGAGCAGGCCTCAACGAGCTTCATGTTCGACCCCAAAAATCCGGTGCCCACCATCGGCGGCAACATCTCTTCGGGCGGCGGGATCATGCTCCAGGGGGCCTGGGACCAGCGGGGCGGAAAGCACATCTGGAACTTCCCCGATCCGATACCGCTCTCCGCCCGAAACGACGTGCTCGTCTTCCAGACCGAACCGCTGCAAAGCGACCTCGAGGTCACCGGCGAGATCGCCGTGAAGCTCTGGGCCTCCTCTTCCGCGCCCGACACCGATTTTACGGCCAAGCTGCTCGACATCTATCCGCCGAATCCGGACTATCCGGGCGGGTTCGACCTGAACATCGGCGACGGGATCATCCGGGCCCGGTTCCGCGATTCGCTGAAGCAGGAAGAGCTGATGAAGCCCGGAACCGTCTACCGGTTCACGATCAAGCTCTATCCCACCTCCAACGTCTTCAAGAGGGGGCACCG
>CAZUAM010000122.1:11469-13652 GCA_964618095.1 uncultured Planctomycetaceae bacterium
GACGTCTCCAGCAGCAATTTTCCGCGCTTCGACCTCAACCCCAACACCGGCGAGCCGCTGGGCGACAACCGCCGCATGGCCATCGCCGTCAATACGGTCTATTACGACTGTGTCCACCCGTCGCACATCATTCTCCCAGTAATCCCGATCTCCCGGTGAGGCAACCGCGCCGGGCCATTGTCCGCGCTTCTCTTTCCACTTCGGCCTTCCAGTGTGAAGTGTCGCGAGTTGCCCGCGGAGGTGCAGATGAACTCGGTCGAGAGGCTGGAACGCTTGGGCACGGTGGTCGTGTTGCCCGCGTCGTCGTGGACCGAATCGGCCCAGGCGCCCACCGCCGACAAGCCCTAACGGCCAACGGGGCTCTGACGCCTGACGACAGCGAGAAACACTGCATACGGCTGAATTGTTGCCGAATGTGATGTTGATCGGTGCGGACAACGCCAACCGCACTCCGTAGGGCCGCAGTGTGCAAGATGAACTCAATTGGCCAACTGGGGCCTCTGCAAGCGATTCACACCACGGGCGGGGGGAAACTCGCCGGCTTCTCTTCGAGAAGGACCGCGCCGTGCCCGGATCGGCACAATGCGATTTGGCACGCGAATTGCTGGCGTTTCGGAGCAGTGGTGGTGTGTCCGACTCGTTGGGCGAACTGAGCAACGCGGACGAGGAAGATCGGGCTGGATGTCGCAGCCGGAGAGACTGCCGGATTTCGCCCGTTTCCTACAACCGGAATCGAGGTCGTTCGCACTCGGAGGAGGTCGGGTCCGATGAAGAAGCTCATGCGAATTGGTTTGGTGCTGTCCGTAGACGCTAGGAGATCATAGGTGTGACTGCTGAAGTTGATCTGTGGCAACCAGCCTTGAAACGGGACAACAGGGCACCGGGACTGCGTTCTCGCAGGCGTCTGTTGACCCGCTACCTCCCGCTTCTCGGCTTTCTGGGCCTAACTGCGTGGGCGGCGGCGGACTTCGTGCTCCCGCCGCACCCCGCCACTACGGTCTCGGTGTGCGGCACGCAGTCCGAAGCACGCCGCCAAGGGACACCTCTCTTCAAGGCAGTTGGTTGGGTTGAACCTCGCCCGGCTCCGGTTCAGGTGGCGACGCTGGCACCGGGCATCGTAGATAAGCTGCTGGTCGTCGAGGATCAGTTCGTGAAGGCTGGGGAAGCGGTCGCTGAACTCGTCAAGGACGACGCTCGTCTTGCCTACGAACGATCGCTAGCAGAGCTGAAGCTCAGGGAGACCGAGCTTGAGGAAGCACAAGTTCTCCTGGCCGCCGCCACAACACGGCTGGAGCAGCCGGTTCATCTCGAAGCGCCGCTGGCGGAGGCGGAAGTGGCCTTGGCGAAAGTCGAGTCCCAGGTAAAAAGCGTGCCGTTCGAGATTCGCCGTGCCGAGGCCCAGCTCGAGTTTGCCAAACGGAACTACGAAGGGAAATCAGCCTTGAAAGGAGTGGTCGCTGGTCGAGCTATCGATGAGGCTCGCAGTGCGCTTACCACGGCAACGGCCTCGCTCGAAGGCCTTCAGGCTCAGAAAGACCCGCTTCGGAAGGAGCACAAAGCCCTTGTTGCTCACCGAGATGCTCTGAAAACGCTGTTCGAACTCAAAGTCGGAGAGATCAAGGCCAAAAGGGAAACTGAAGCGAAGCTCAAGGTGGCGCAGGCCCGTGTCGCGCAGGCTCGCGTTGTCCTGGCTGAAGTAAAGCTGCACCTGGACCGGATGACCGTGCGTGCCCCGGTGGACGGACGAGTTCTACATCTCGTTGCTCAACCGGGGACAAAGTTGATCGAGGGAAGGGACTGCACGGAGCCCCTTGACGGGAGTACGGTGGTAACGATGTACCGTCCGCACAGGCTGCAAGTTCGAGTCGAAGTTCGTTTCGAGGATATACCCAAGGTCAGCTCAGGTCAGCCGGTACGAATCGAGACTCCCGCCGTCCCGGAACCGATCGAAGGTCGGGTCGTATTCATCGGTTCCCTCCCCGACACTCAAAGCAATACATTGCAGGTCAAGGTAGCCATTGACTCGCCGCCGTCTGTATTCAAACCGGGAATGCTCGTGGACGTGACGTTGCTCGCTCCCGGGAAAGCAGACGAGAAATCGGCTCCCCGTCAAGCGGGAGACGCGAGTGCCACCCTACGCCGTTAACTGATTTTCTTGCTGAAGTGTCTTAAGTTCTTTGGCA
>CAZUAM010000123.1:0-13638 GCA_964618095.1 uncultured Planctomycetaceae bacterium
ACAAACGCTGTAACGATCTGGGAGCGCTTCACGGCGCGATTCGTGATGAGACCCGGGCGGTCGAGGCCTGGGCCAAGATGGTCGAGGCGGCCGGGGACGTGTATTGCGACGACATCATGATGGGACGTCGAGGCTCCGATCTATCGGGCCACTGGCGGGATGAGTTGGCCAAACTGAAGGCGGGGCTTGAGAAGCTTCAACGGGAAAGGGAGAACTACCGGCCCGGCACTGCGGAGGACGCTCCGTGGCTTGCCCACGTACCCAAACGCAAGGCGATGCCCGGAAAGGACCTCCTCATCCGTGCCACGGTGAACGCTCGGGACGGGACTACCCGACTGCGAATTGGCTTTCGGCATGGCGACGGCGACGTGAGTTATGCGGATACGCAGCGCACCGGGCGGTATCTGTATCGGGCGGCGATCCCCGCCGAGAAGGTCAAGCCGGGACTGAGCTACTTCATCGAGGCGGTGGATCAGTCCGGCCGCAGGGCGACCTATCCGGCCCGGGGAGCGCAGCAGCCCATCGCGGTGGCCGTCACCGACGACCGCCAGGCGCCGACGGTCAGACACCAGCGGATCACCACTGCCCCGGCAGAAAAGCCGCTCAGGGTGGCGGCGACGGTGGGCGACCCGTCCGGCGTGAAGTGGGTTCGGCTGCGTTATCGCAGTGTCACTCAGTACCAGGACTATCGGACGCTGGAGATGCTTCCCACCGGCGGCAAGGATCGGTACGCGGCCGTGGTCCCCGCCGAACACGTGGTCCCGGAGTGGGATTTCATGTACTTGATCGAAGTGATGGACAACCACGGCAACGGGAAGATCTATCCCGTTTTGGAGCGGGAGATGCCCTACATCGTCGTCCACCTACAGCGCTAAAAGCCGCTTGCGGCTTAGCATTCCACCCGCGAGACGAAGCGGCAGCAGGCAGGGCACCGCCTCCACGGACCGGCCTCATCTCGCGGAGCGAGATGGCTACTTTGAGGATGTTTCCTCAATCCTGAGAACTAATGGCATAAGAGAAGCCAATCGCGTCAGACGTCCAGCTTCCAGGGCGGCCGGGGCTCTTTGTGCACCAGGGCGTTTGCCTCGGGGTCGCCGATGATCTGTTCCCGTTGGCCGTCCCAGCGGATCTTGCGGCCTACGCGCCAGGAGATGTTCATCAGGTGGCCGGGGTTGGTGGCGTAGTGGCCCTCTTGGACGTCGGCGAACGGTTTGTGGTGGTTGCGGACGTTTTCCAGGAAGACCGCCGCGTGGTTTTCTCCCTTGCCGCGGAACGATTCTTCCTTCACACCCTTGGCGCGGCCGCGGGCTTCCGGGCTGATCGTGTATCCGCCCCGGTCGAGGATCATCGAGGCCTCGGTGCCGCAGAAGATCTTGCCGTGGCAGCGCTGCTCGCGGCGGCAGCCGTTGCGAACGGTTACCTGGAGCAGGAAGCCCTTCTTGGCCACCGGACCGGGGCCGTACTCGCAGATGCCGGAGAACGTGTCGGGCCATTGGATGCTGCTTTCCGGGAAGCAGAGGTTGCCCCCGCAGCCGACCGCCGCGATCGGCCACTTGACGCCCATCAGCCAGTTGACGACGTCGTAGTGATGGACCGTCCAGCGGACCTCCCAGGCCCCGCCGTAGTCGAAAAACCAGAGCCAATTGCGGTGGCGGTGCGCGTCGTAGGCGATCTTCGGCGCCGGGCCGAGCCAAGCGTCCCAGTCGAAGCCGGCGGGTGGATTCGTGTCGGCGGGCGGTCGGGGGCCCGGATAAACGTTGACGTTGTCCCAGACCTTCACTTCCGAGATTTCCCCCAGGCGTCCGGAGCGGATCACCTCCGCCGCCTTGTGATAGTGTTCCCAGCTCCGCTGCTGGGTGCCGAACTGGACGATGCGGTCGTGCTTCCGCGCCGCCTTGACCGCGGCCCGGCCTTGGGTGATCGCGTTGCTCAGCGGCTTCTCGACGTAGACGTCCTTGCCGGCCGCACAGGCGTAGATCGAGTGATACGAGTGCCAGTTATCGGTGCTGGCAATGATCACCGCGTCGATGTCCTTACTATCGAGCAGCTTGCGGAAGTCGTGGTAGACCAGGACCTTCTCGCCGCCGGCCATTTGGCGTGCCTGCGGGAGGCGGCGCTGCTCCACGTCGCAAACGGCAACCAGTCGCACCCCGGGCAAAGGCTTGAACTCGCCGATCAACTGCCGCCCGCGGTTCCCGCAGCCGATCAGGGCCAGGTTGACGGTTTCGTTGGGGCCGGGTCTGGCCGAGGCATCGGCCGCATAGAGTGTGGTTCCCGCCCAACCGGCGGCCGCCGTCGAAGCGCTCCTGCCCAGAAACTCCCGTCGGCTTGGCTTGCTACTCATCCGGTAATCTCCTGAGGTTGAGATTGATCGTGTAGTAGGTTCGGTTCAAGGAAGCGAGGCCCACCCTTTTTCATGATGGCGTTGTTCTCATGTCGCTCGACCTACCCTACGATGCTCCGGAGAATTCCCCCGATTGCTATCGGGGGGCTTTGAAGAGTTCCTTCGTCAACAAAGTGCTCAATCGAGGGGGGCTTCTTCGACCACGGCGAACTGCCGATCACCGGAGCTGTACACGATTACCGCCCGCATCGGCCCCTTCTTCGACGTCCGGGCCGTGTGGGGGACACCGGTGGGGATCCGCAGCACGTCGCCGGCGTCGAGAACAACCGTCCGATTGCCGATCCGGTGCTCGCACGAGCCGGAAAGCACGTAGATCAACTCTTCGCAGTTGGGATGGACGTGGAGCGGATTGGTCTGGCCGGCGTTGACCTCGACGATACCGAAGGTCATTTTGGACTTCGGGTCGAGCTTGGAGCTCATCAGCCAGCGGATCCAGCCCCAGGGGTGCTTCTCCTGCTCGACCTTGTCGAAGTGTTGCAGCATGGTGGTCAACGCCTTGGCGTCGATCTTTTCAGGCTTCTCAGGCGCCGCCGGCTTCTTCCTGCCGGTCGGAGCCGAGCCGGCCGCCGCCACACAGACCGCGGCAATCAGGATTAAGGCTGCAACGCGACCACAAGTGGACCCGAAACGTGCCGTTCCGGTTCGGTCGTGGGGGGCGTGCTGTTGCCGACGGGGACGGGGGCGCGAGCTGGGGTTGTTCAAAGACATGGATAATCTTCTCCTCGGGAAGAATTGCCGGACCGAGATCTCTTCGGCCCGCGGTTGAGCTACCAGTGCGACCATCGCACGGAGGCCATACTACCTGACCGACGTGACGGCCGCAATGATTCGCCTCGATACCGCACAGGTGCCCGCCTCGAAACTCTCCCCCTTGCTTAGGGGCTTACCGCGGTCAGCGACCGCGTTCACTTCAGGCGGCAAATCTTGCAATCCCTCGCAGGCTCCACTAGGATGGGCTGATCGCAGTGCCTCGCCGAGAGCGGGTAGTGGATAGGAAGGGTGAGATGCTCACAATCACAATTCCCGGTTCTAAGGATTTACAGATCGAGCACCTCGTCTTGGACTACAACGGCACATTGGCCTGCGACGGAGAGCTCATCGAGGGGGTTGCCGACTCTCTGAAAGCTCTGCATACGGACCTGGAGATCCATGTGCTGACGGCCGACACGTTCGGTAAGGCGGAATCCAGACTGAAGGGCCTTCCTTGCGAGCTGGCCGTGCTTCCCGCGGAGAAACAGGACGTCGGCAAGCTGGCATATGTTCAGCGGCTGGGGCCTGACGGCACGGCGTGCGTCGGCAACGGCCGCAACGACCGCCTGATGCTGAAAGAAGCGGCCCTGGGAATCGCAGTCATCCAAGAGGAAGGAGCGGCGGCCGAAACCCTGCTGGCGGCGGACGTCGTCTGCCCGGATATCCTGTCCGCTTTGGCGCTGCTGACGAATCCATTGCGGCTGACGGCCACGCTGCGGTCGTAGCGTCTGGTGCGTTTGCGCGAGTAGCGGTTGTTGCTAAGCCGCAAGCGGCCGCTACAGGGTCGCAAACGGCCGCCGCAAGGCCGCAAGCGGCAGCTTACTTCAGCTTCAGATCCTTCTGGGGCACCTCGACGGCAAGCCCTTCCTTGGGAATGGGCATCTTCAGCGTCCAGAGGAGTCCCTGGGCGACCAGACGCCGGCAGGCCGGAATGCCCCAGTTGCGGTGGTAATGCATTCCCGAGAAGCCGAACGACCGGCCGCCATCGGGCCGTTCGAACGCCCAGGCCACCGTTTCCGGCTTGCCCTCGAGAGTGGCGTGAATCAGCGGTTGAACCTTCCCCTTGTTGGCGAACTTCAGTTGGTAGTAGTACTCGTCTTCGAGCCGGAAGTCCCGGATTCCGAGCGTGATCGGGTGCCGCCGGTCGACGACTTTCAGGTCGGTCTCGACAAAGGTGTACTTCCGGTCCGGCCCGCCGTGGCAGCCGCCCATCAGCTCCAGGTGGCGGGGGATGTACTTGGCGTCCTTGGCACCGATCGCCCAGTGGATCCCCACGATCGCACCTCCGCGGGCGGCCAGCTCCTGGAGGGCCTTGAGCCGCTTGGGGTCGGCCTGTTCCCACCGCGCCCCCTCGCCAAGGTAAAGCACCACGCCGTCGGCGTCTTTTAGCAGCTCGGGTCCCTCCGGCCAGGGCTCGTCGGCCTTGTGAATCGTGAGCTTCAGACCGCGTACTCCTTGGAGGGATTTTTTCAGCACGCGGAGCCCCGCCATGTACTCGTGAGTTTTCGGCGGATGATCGCGTTTCTGTCCCAACAGCAGGACCTTCTTCGGCCCTTCGGCCGGAGCGAGTGAAACGGCCGAGAACACCAGCAGCAGCGACGCTGCAATCTTCTTCCAAGACATGATGTGAACCTCCCAGGGACAGGGCAAAAACCAATTGCGAGGCCGCAGGCGGCTACTCCTCGGCCATGTAGGGATAGCGGAAGTTGGTGGGCGGCAGGAAGGTCTCCTTGATCGTCCGCGGAGTGACCCAGCGTTCCAGGTTCAGCCAGCTTCCGGCCTTGTCGTTGGTGCCCGAGGCACGCGAGCCGCCGAACGGCTGTTGGCCGACGACGGCCCCGGTGGGCTTGTCGTTGACGTAGAAGTTGCCCGCCGCGTGACGCAGCGTGTCCATGGCCTTGACGATGGCGCTGCGATCCAAGGCGAAGATCGAGCCGGTCAGGGCGTAGGGCGAAGTCTGGTCGCAGAGCCGGAGGGTCTCTTCGTATTCGCCTTCCGGGTAGACGTGGATGGTCAGCACGGGGCCGAAGATTTCCTCGGCCATGAGCTTGGATTGGGGATCCTTCGACAGGACGATCGTGGGCTGGATGAAGTAGCCGGCCGATTCGTCGCATCCACCGCCGATGAGGATCTCCAGATCCGGGCTGCTCTTGGCGTAGTCGATGTAGCCGCTGATGGTGGCGAAGGCGTTGCGGTCGATCACGGCGCCCATGAAGTTGCTGAAATCCGTCACGTTGCCCATCTTGACCTCGGCGACCTCGGCCAGCATCTGTTCCTTGACCCGCGGCCAGATCGAATCGGGGATGTATGCTCGGGAGGCGGCCGAGCACTTTTGCCCCTGGTACTCAAAGGCACCGCGTACCAGTGCGGTGACCAGGGCGTCGATATCGGTGCTGGCGTGGGCAAAGATGAAATCCTTTCCTCCGGTTTCGCCCACGATCCGCGGATAGGCAACGTACTTGCGGATGTCGGAGCCCACTTCGAGGTAGATGGTGGAGAAGACCCTGGTGCTGCCGGTGAAGTGGATTCCGCCCAGCCCGATGTTATTCAGCGCGGCCGGCCCGATGATCGGCCCCGGGCCGGGAACCATGTTGATCACTCCCGGCGGCAGGCCGGCCTCGGTGAGGATCTGCATGATGAAATAGGCCGGCAGCACGGCGGCGGAGGCCGGCTTCCAGATCACGGTGTTGCCCATCAGCGCCGGCGCCGTGGGCAGGTTGCCGGCAATCGAGGTGAAGTTGAACGGGGTGATGGCCAGGACGAATCCGTCCAGCGGGCGGTGCTCCATGTAGTTCATCACCCCTTTGAACGAAAGCGGCTGATCGCCGTAGACCTCTTGCATGAAATGCGGATTGAACCGCCAGAAATCGATCAGCTCGCAGGCGGAGTCGATCTCGGCCTGGTGCGGCGTCTTGCTCACGTTGAGCATGGTGGCCGCGTTGAGCGTCTGGCGATATTTGCCCGCCAGCAGCCCGGCCGCCTTGAGAAACACGATCGCGCGGGAGTCCCAGGGCATCCGCCCCCACTCTTCTCGGGCGCCGTTGGCCGCTTCGATGGCCTGCTCCACGTACAAGGCATTGCCCTGGTGATATTTGCCCAGTGAGTGCCGGTGGTCGTGCGGGCAGCAGATCTCGGCCAGCGTGCCGTTGCGGACCTCTTCGCCGCCGATGATCATGGGCACGTCGAATTGCTGGCCGAGCATTTCGTCGAGCTTGGCCTTCAGCTCGGCCCGCTCCGGGCTGCCGGGGGCGTAACTCAGCGACGGTTCGTTGACCGGCTGGGGTACCTGGAATATGCCGTTAAACATGGATTCCTCCGTTTCTGAGGCAAAGTTTGCATTTGAGCGAACCCTGAATTCTCGCCCATGCTCCTCAGGACGTCAAGTCCCGGGAACCCGCAAAACCGCGCTCTCCGGGCGCACCCGTTGGAAAAGGTAAATCGCAACGGCTGTCCGGGCGCGACCAACGGTCGCGGCTCTTGGGGCAACTACCCCGGATTATTCATAAGTGTGCCACGGCCGTGTCGGCCGTGTTGCCCTGGGTAAACCGGCAAGTCTGGAGCACGGCTGACACAGCCGTGGCACGCGAGAACCGACCCGACCATGGTCCTATGAATAATTCGGGCTAGCCGCCGGGGCGATTCATCAACCCGCGGAGCAGTTCCGCCGAGAGTTCGGCCAGCGTGCCGACGACCAGGTGGGCCGCGGAGAGCGACTCGGCGGTCCGCCCGGTGCTCGTGAGCCCGATGCTGGCCATTCCCGCCGCGTTGGCCGCCGCCACCCCGGCCGGGGCGTCTTCGATCACCGCGCACCGCCGGGGCGGCACGTTGAGTCGCTCGGCGGCGATCAGGAACACCTGCGGATCGGGCTTGCCGCGGGTGACGTCCATCCCGGTGACCACCGCTTGAAACAGCCCGCCGGCCCCGAGCCTCTCCAGCACCAGGTCCACGTTCTCCGGCGGCCCGGACGATCCGACGGCCAGGGCGAAACCGGCAGCGTGGAGATCCTCAAGCAGGCTACGGACGCCGGGCATGGCGGGAAAGTCGGCCTCGATGACCCGGCGAAAGGCAGCTTCTTTCTTCTCGTCCAAGGCGGCGATTTCCGCGTCGTTGTAGCGCCCGTCGCCCCAGAAACAGGCGATGATCTCGCGGCTGGTCCGTCCGAACGTGGGGGCGAATTCCGCCTCGGTGAAGCTCAGGCCCTCCGGCTTGGCCATCGCCAGCCAGCTCTTGTAATGCGCGTGGTAGGTGTCCACCAGCACGCCGTCCATGTCGAAGATTGCTGCGTAGTCGTGCTTCATGGCGTTTCAGTTTTCCGGCTGCCCTGCTCCGCAAACTTGCCTTTCCGTCGTCCTGGTGCGGCCGACCCGACAAACGTGATTCATTCTGATGCCACCATACCATCCGCGCCGTCCGCCGGGCAAGGGCCGTACTCGCCGAGCTCGGCCACCAGGTCGCAGTAGGTCTTCAGATCGAGCACGCTTAAGGTCTGCACCGCACGGAGGATCACCAACTGCCGGCTCCAGGTGGCCGGATCGCGGGCGACCGCCAGGAGCACCCGCTTTGCATTGTCGACCGGATCCTCCGGCACGTCATCGTGTGTAAGCCGGCGCAGGTCCTTAAGCAGCGGACCGCAGCGGCTTGAGAGCAGACGGAGGCACGTCTCTCGCTGCTCGGCGTAGGGCTCGAAGGCCGGCTGCTTCAACAGGCGGTTCATCCGGGCCGCGTACTTCCATCGGCGCCACGGCGCCCCCAGGGACCAGCCAGAACCGGAAGGACTTTCGCAGGCTTCGTGGAACGCTCGCTTCAGCCGATGGCTGGCTTCCAGCCGTGTTCGCACTTGGGCGTAGTCGATCGCATAGGCGATGGCCATGGCGCGAAGCGACTCGGCGGACTGCCGGCCGCAGTCGAAACTGGCCAGCAGGCGTCGGAATTCCAGGATCTGGCGGCGGCACTCGGCGGCCAGGCCTCGGAACTCCCGAACGACGCCCGGGTCGGCGCCGATCAGTGCCAGGTCTTCCTCGATCGGTGTGCTGGTGGCTCGGCGAGCGGTGGGGGGTATGTGCGGATGCCATACCCGCCCACCGCCATGGGCCGTCGAGCCCGGCAGCGAGATACCCAGGTACTCCGGATCGAACTGGGCCCGCATCCGCAGGCATTCCAGGAACACCGGCTTGCGCATGCGGTGGATCTTGCGCACGGCCACGGCCAGCGGATCGGGCTGCTCGAGAGCCTCCAGCTCGCCGACGGCGGGGTTGAGCACTTCGGCCACAAACTGGCAGAGCAACCGCATCGCTTGCACGATCAGCTTCGCCGACCACCAGACGGCCAGCAACGGCAACAGCAGCACGCGGCCACCGGCCAGGTAACGGCCGTAGAGCACCAGTGGATTGAAGGTCCGTTGTTCTCTGGGCCAGTGGTGGAACGGATACGTGCTGAACACGCGGCGGATGTTGTCCCGCCGATCCCGGTGCATCAGCTCGGCCACCTGGTCGCCGTAGCGGCGGCGGACGTCGGCCTCGAGTTGCGGATCGGCGGAGAGGAAATGGATGGCCGTGAACTCGTTGCCGTGGAACTCCCGGCCGCAGCGATCCTGCTTCGCGCCGGCCGATTCCTCTGATTCTTGCGCTTGCCGACCCAAGCGATTGCAGAATTCGGCCGCCGGGCGGAGCTGGTCGGCCGGCCTGTTGAGCCGCCTGGAGAGCCACTCCAGGTAGCGGCGAACCTGCTGGTCGTCGGCCACAGCGGCGCGATCCAGCGGCAGGGCATGGGCGTTGTAGTCAACCACCAGCTTGGCGGTCTGCTGGGCGAGGCTCCGCGAGATGAAGTGGAACCAAAGGTAGGGTCCCCGCAGCGACACCCGCGTATGGCCCAGGTCCAGCCGCCGCAGCCGCTTCCGCTGCCGCCGCCCGTAACCCAAACGTGTCTCCCGCAGCGAGACCAACGCCAGGTTTCCCAGCAGTTGGGTGGTCGTCTTGGTGTCGCTGCGGTGGAACGGGGCCCCGTCGAGGTAGTCGTCGAAGAGCAGCTCCACGGCCGCCCGGGTCGGATCCTGGTGGCAGTCTTCCTCCCTCTCCCCATGGGAGAGGGCCAGGGTCAGGGCGGCCTGGCCGGAAATCGCCATCTCCGGCGCAATCACCCGATGGTGCAACACGGCGTGATGCCGTTTGGCGAACCGGCGTTTGAGCTGCTTGGTGGCGGTAAGGAACTGGGCTTCGGCCACCTGGGTGCAAAAATCGGTCGCCTCGCCGGCAATCTGGCGGAACCAGAGTCCCAGCAGAAGCGGTACCAGACACAACACCCCCAAGATCACCAGCGGCGCGGCCACCAGGCGTTTCAGTGTGTCGGTCAGAGCCTGCAACGGGGCGAAGGGGAGCAAGCCGGCCAGAAAGAAGACCACCAGGAACGCGATGCCGATCATCAGGAACCGCCGGGCGGGCCGGGCGGTCCCCTTGACCATCCAATCGCCGATCGAATCGACCAACTGCGGCGCGGTCAGAGTGCCGTGAAGATCGGCCACCCAGTAAATCCGGTCCAGCATGTGTCTCAACAGCGACCCGATCCGGTTGGCCACCTCGGCGGTCGTCCCGTAAGGGCTGGAGCGATGTCCGGCGGCGACCAGGTCACGAACCACCGGCAGGCGCCGCACGCCGAACACGTCGAACGCCCGACACCAGCGGGCCACGCTCTGGGCCAGCGTGCGACCGATGCGATCCGAAATTCCGGCGGGTGTGGCGGCCAGCAGCCGGGCAATAATCTGCTCCAGGGGAATCTCGCGGGTGGTGGACGGCCTGGGCCTGGCGGCGGGCGCGACCAGGCCCACCGTCGGCGCCGAGAGCATGGCCGTCAGATCCTCGATCCGCGCCTGGACCAACCGCCGGCAGGCCAGCGTCGGCAATCCGGCAAGCACCTCGGAGGCGCGGTAGCGGAAGCGTTCGCGGAGTGCCGCCAACCGCGTCCGGTACGGCGGCTGTTCCGCCTTGATCGTGGCCCGCTCGAACAGAACCAGGTTGCGATTCAGCAGCGGGGCAATCCGGCGGACCAGCCGATCGGAGGCCTGCATTACGAAACCCACCAGCCGCACCGCACGGAGCGCGGGCCGGGCGATCCGCAGCCATCGGGCCATCTGTGGGAGCCGCAGGTATCGCAACCCTCTGAGCAGCACGAACAACTCGCCGGCCATCTCCACGTCGGCACGGTCGGGATGGGTCACATAGGCGATGAATGCGACGGGGATCGCCGGCAACAACCCGGTGATCCAGTGCCGCGCGAAATACAGCCTCCGGGGCGTGGACAAGAACAACTTGAGGCTGAATTCCGCCAGGAAAACCAGGCAAATCCCCAGATCTAGCAAGGCACAACTGGTTTCGACCACGTTGCTGCCGGGCCAATGGATCCTCTCGTAGCGAATCAGCGGCCACTCGACGGCCAGCATCACCACGAACAGCACCAGCAGCAGCAGGATCAAGTGTTCCAGGGCGGCCACGGCCCGATGTCCGAAGAGCCGCTCCATCCGCCAGCCCAGCCGGCGTTCCTGGAGTTCGGCGGCTACCGCCTGCTTGCGGCGGCGGAGGTGGCGGCGGAGACCTCGAAGCTCCGAGCCGCCGAGATCTTTGAGGGCCTTCCGGCAGGTTGCCGCGTCCTCGGCAAGGATCTCCAGCGTCCGGACTGCCTCGGCCAGCGGGAGGTCGTCCAGGAAGGTGAGCGATTCGCTGGCGGCGTCGGCCAACTCGTCGGCCGCCTGCCGCAGTGCAGTCTGGCGATCCTGGGACGAAAGCTCGGCCAGGCAGTCGGCCCAGCGATCCGCCGCCCGGGACCGGTGCTCGTCGACGGCTCGTTCCAGATCGGCGGCGGTTGCCCCTTCCGGGCGCATGGCCAGCCGGCTGGCAGCCTGCCAGACCCGATGCCAGCCTTCCCAGTCGTGTGGCTCCGGCTGGCCCAGCAGGGCTTCGGCCTGCCGGGCCAGGGCCGTTGCCTGCAACTGCCGGGCGGACCGGCGCAGCTCGTCGGAGACCAACGCGCGCGAAGCCTGCGAGGCGGTCTGGTCCTCCCACGATTCCAGCAGCCGCTGCAACGATTCCTGTTCCAGCAGCACGCGGCCGGTGAAATCGACCCCGCGGGTGCCGTCCAACAAGGCAATCAGGGTGCCCAGCCAGTGCAGGTCGTCGCGGAAGCATTCCACGGCGAAGGCCACCGCCTCGGGCGGCAGCGTGTGGTCGTTCAAGAGATCGGCCAGGTAGTGATCGTCCTCGGCCAAGCGGCGGATCATCTGCTCGACGCGTTCCGGCTCCGGGTGGGCCTGGTCCGTGAGCGAATCGGCCAACTGGCGGTGGCAGAGGGTTTGGGCGGCAGCCAGCAGCGCAAGCAACCGCCGGCGCGGGGGCGCATCGCGCTGGAGCAGGTCCCAACGACGCCGCAGGAGGATCCCCTCGCGTACCAGCTCCAGGCAGCCGGGCGCCTCGCCCGGGGCGCGCTTCACGAGCTGCTCCGCCCGGTCACACCAGCGGTTGGTTTCGTCGTGCAGTTGGGAGGACGTGCTGTCTTGCATCGCCAATGGTAGACGTGCGCCTGTGGCCGCTTTTCGCTATTTAGACGTGTCGTCGGAATGCAGATCGATATTGATGGCGGTCTCGCGCGGCTGAACCTCGTACTCCAGATCGGTTGTGTCCGGAGCGGAATACTTGATCGGAACGGTGATCGGCAGGGGCGCGTTCGGATCGTCGGTCATCCGGCTCTGATCGGGAAGAACCACCGCGCGGTGGCGGCCGGCCACCGCTCCGTCGTACCTGCCGAAGGTGCTCAAACGGTAACGGCCTTCGGCGTCGATGGTGGCGCGGGCCGTATAGCGCCGGCCGCTTTTCTTGCCCGGTTCGATCGACTCGAACAGCACGCTTCCGCCCTCCAAGGGCTTGCCATCGAGCGTAACCACGCCCTGAACGGGATAGGTTTTCTCCGGCGAATCGGAGCAGCCGGCGAGCAGGATCAACACAACGAGACAGATGAACCAGCGCCGTGACGGGATTCCGGAGCGATCAGTAGTCATGGCTGGAAATCGGGGTTCCGTCGGCAATCGCGGATAGTGCCTGGAACACGCTAAGGGAGATCGAGTAGTCGAGGGTCTGCACATGGCCGTCGAGAAACACGAACTGTGCCAGGTTGCCGTGCACACTGCCGAACTTGGTCCTGTCGTTGTCCAGCGGACCGCTGGGGAAGCCCGGCCCGGTACAGGCGAAGATGGTCCACGGGTTGTCGGCCGGGAAGAACGCGCAATCCCCGACGTCGTAGTGCTCGAAACCGGGACTGGAACGCCGAGGCGGGGGGATGTAGCGTTCACCCACCCCCAGGGTCATCGACGTCCCGTCACTCACCTGCGCGCGCCGAACCCGCGAAAACGAGTGGATCGGTCCGGAAATGTGCCCGCTCCACCCGTGCTGGTCGAGGTAGAAATTGAAGATCCTGCCGTTGTTGGCGGCGTAGTCGCCCGGTGCCGCCACGCCCCGCACGCGGCTTGCACTGTCGTTGTCGTCGAAGTTGCGGTCGGCCTTCGGGCTGCGCCGGCTGGGACAGACGAACGTGGCCACCGGGGTCCGCATCGCGTAGGCGTTGGCCGCTGAGTCGGCCCTCTGCTTGTAATCGAATGACTCGTAGATTGCGGTCTGCTCCATGTGAGGCAGGAGCCGAAACGCCCAGGAAACGCCCCACTGGGTCGAGGTATCGCGGCCGGTCACGTAGACCTCGTGTTGTTGCTCGTAGAGCTCGATCGCCAGGCCGATTTGTTTGAGATTATTGGCACACTTTGTCCTCCGGGCCTCCTCGCGGGCGGTCTGCACGGCGGGCAACAGCAGGGCGATCAGGATCCCGATGATGGCGATCACCACCAACAGCTCGATGAGTGTAAAACCGGTTTTGCGAGAAGATCGCATGGGACTTCCACTTGCACCAGTCGGGAGATCCAGTGACCAAGGTATTAGACACGGCGCCTCCCGTCAAGTGGAACCCTTTGAACGACCGTTCCCGCAGAATGCCCTGGAGCCGCGGCCGACGGTTGTGGTGCGCACAAGAGGTTCATGTCATCGTGGAGATTACCGGGGCCAAGCGGGGGGGTGGAGGTCGGCACGGCCACCGGCTACGGCGCGATCCACATGGGCTGGGCATTCGAGCGCAACGGCGGCCACCTCACCACCATCGAGATCAGCCCCCGGATGGCCGAGGCGGCCCGGCGGAACGTCGCCGGGATGAAGCTCGAAAAATCGGTCCGCGTCGTCGAAGGCGACGCCCTGAAGGTGATCCCCAAACTGGAAGGCCAGTTCGATTTCGCCTTCATTGACGCGGTCAAGCGGGACTACCTGAAATACTTCAAGCTGCTCGAGCCCAAGCTCAAGCCCGGCGCGGTCATCGTGGCCGACAACGTGATCCGCTCCGCCGACGCGATGCGAGATTTCCTCGACTTCATGCGGGAAGATCCCAACTACCGGATGGTGATCATC
>CAZUAM010000124.1:0-10733 GCA_964618095.1 uncultured Planctomycetaceae bacterium
AAGCGCGGCTACGTCGTCGCCGAGGCCGACCGGCTCCGCGGCACCACGATCGACCTAAGCGGTCCCAGCGGTAGCACCGTCACCGGCACGGCCAACGTCCTGAGCGCCGCCGTGCTGGGCCGCGGGACCACCACCATCACCGGCGCCGCCAGGGAGCCGGAAATCGTCGACCTGGGCAGTTTTCTTGTCTCGATGGGCGCCCGGATTGCCGGGCTGGGGACCCCCACGATCCGGATCACCGGGGTCGAGCAACTCGGCGGCACCACCTACCAGGTGATCCCCGATCGGATCGAGGCGGCCACACTGCTCCTGGCGGCGGCGATCACCCGCGGCTCGGCCACCGTCAGCGGGGTCGTCCCCGACCACCTGGCCGAAGTCCTCCAGACGCTCGAGGCGGCCGGTTCACAGATCGAGCTGGGGCGGTCGGAGGTGACAATCACCGCCGTCAGCCGGCCACGGCCGATCGACGTTATCGCCCGGCCCTTCCCGGGCATTCCCACCGACGTCCAGGCCCAATGGACGGCCCTGCTCTCGTTGGCCCGCGGCCGCAGCACCGTCCGCGACGAGGTATTTGCCCGTCGCTTCATGCACGTCGCCGAGTTGAATCGCATGGGGGCACGAATCCAGCGCCGCGATTCGACGGCCATCGTCACCGGCGTCGAGCAGCTCAGCGGCGCAAGCGTCACCGCCTCCGACCTGCGCGCCAGCGCCGCGTTGGTCCTGGCCGGCCTGGCCGCCGAAGGCCGAACCACGGTCCGCCACATCCACCACCTCGACCGCGGCTACGAGCGGCTGGATGAGAAGCTGGGCCAGCTTGGGGCGAGGATTGAGCGAACGCAACCGGCTGCTATACTATAGGAAGAGGTGCTTTCGTCGACAGGTAACAGCAAGGGCAATCACATGGCCACTACCACCAAACAGGCCGTCATCGAAATGATCGAGCGTCTTCCGGACGACGCTTCCGTGGAAGACATCATGGCGGAGTTGTATTTCCGTCAGAAGGTCGACGAAGGCCTCCGGCAACTCGACGCCGGAGAAGGCATCGATCACGAAGAGGCCAAAAAACGCCTTGGCAAATGGTTAAGCTAATCTGGTCGCCCGGCGCGCTGAACGACTTAGACAGCGCCTGTGAATTCATTGCGCGTGACTCAGAGAGGTATGCGTATCTCTTCGCTGAGCGGATCGTCGCGCTGATCGAGAGGATTCCGCAAAATCCTCTGCTGGGTGCCGTTGTAGCCGAATACAACCGCGAGGACCTCCGTGAGCGGCTGTTTCAAAACTACCGGATCGTCTATCGCCTATCCTCGGACCGTGTCGAAGTTGTGTCGATTACCCACGGCGCCCGTTTGTTGCCGCCTTTGCCGTCAGAGTGATGGGAGGGTTTGCAAGCAAGCTCTGAGATGACGCGTTCGGCGGTCGCGACCTTAGACAGAGTGAGCCGTGAGGATCCATTATTACGCCGAAACCGACTCGCTATATATCGACCTGATCGACCAGCCAAGCGTCGAGTCACGCGAGGTAGCGCCAGGCATCGTCCTCGACTTCGGTGCTGACGGCCGGCTGGTGGGCATCGACATCGACCAGGCGAGCAAGAACGTCGAGCTGTCCCGCCTGGAGGCCACTGCCTTACCGCTCGACGCAATGGCAGTGACGAGGGACTGACAAGATCAACCCCCGCTGCCGACGATCGAACCGGCTGCGGACGGCTATCCCTCCTCCAACCCCCGAAACACCTGCTGCATCAGCACGTTCCGCTTGGACGTCAGCGGACCCGGGTTGGTGTCCTCGCGGAGGATGGTGAAGATCATGTGGTACTTGGCGTCCAGGTCGTCGGCGTAGTGGACGATCAGGGCCTCGGGGGTCATCGGCGGCTTGGGCGAGCCCCACTCGGGCAGGCGCTGATGGGCGATGGCCAGGTGCTCCAGCCGCAGCAGCGTCTCGGCGTCGAGCCCGGCGTCGGCTGCTGCCTCGCGGACCATGTCGCGGCTGATCAAGAGGTGGCCGATCAGCGAGCCCGCGGGCGTGTAGGTGGTTGCTTCGGGCTTCTGTTCTAGCTCCCGCACCTTGCCGATATCGTGCAGGATCGCCCCGGCCACGACCAGGCCCTTGTCCAAGGGCGGCTCCATCTGGGGGTAATACTCGGCGTACTTCTCGGCCAGGAAGACGCACGTGCGGGTCACGCTCAAGGTGTGTTCCAGCAGCCCGCCGGCGAAGGCGTGGTGATGGTGCCTGGCCGCCGGACAGGTCAACAGCTCGTCGCGATTGGACGAGAGGATCGACTCGACCAGCTTGCGCACCGCGGCGTTTTCGATCTTCTCGCGGGCAATCCCCAGTAGCTGGTCGAACATCTCCTGGGGGTCGAATCGCGACTGCGGCCGGCACATGGCCGGATCGAACCCTTCGGCGGCATCGCCCTCGACGACCTCGCGGATGCGGCGGATCTCCAGTTGCGGCCCATAGCTGGTCTCGCGATACAGTGCCCGGAGCTTGTAGAATACCCCGGGCGCCCAACCGTCGCGGCACTCGGCCGCCCGAGGGGAGTTCTCCCAGATCGGAAAGCTCACCTCCCGGCCGCTGTCGCGAAAGCCGACCTTGAAGTAGGGTTTGCCGTTCTTGGTGGTCAGCTCCTCCTTGGAGGTCATCAAGGCAAAGAAATCGGCCTCTTGCCCGTCGACCAACTCACAAAGCGGTGTCAGCGGCATTGGCAGAGCCCCCGGTGTTTGGGAAACGCGCCGATTCTAGCACTGCCGTGATCTGCCTACAATCCAGCGTCCCGCTCCACAGCCCGGTGTTTGAACAGTCGCTGCGGATCCCGATGCGGCGGTGCCGGTACGGGAGGTGGTCGGCTGAGGGGATCGTCTCACGGCGCAAGTTGGTTTCCCGACGGTTGTCGGGTCGCGCAACGCTCAGGCCGCCGTGCCGGCGGCCGCTAAACACCGTTGCGCGGCCGATAGAGACGTTTAGCGGCCGACGGCACGTCGGCCCCTGGTAGCGCCGCATGTGTGAATCTGAATCAGAACCGAAATACGACATTTGGGACGGCCCCCCGCTGAGGTCTATTGAGTGTCTTCTGACTATTCGGGTAGAATGGAAGCGGTTTGCGGATCGCCAAAACTGTCCTAACTCTTTACGGTGCCTAGATTTGCGAGAGTGGCGGAATTGGCAGACGCGCTGGATTTAGGATCCAGTGGTGAATAACCGTGGGGGTTCGAATCCCCCCTCTCGCACTCTGTTCGATCACCACTCGCCCAGGCTGGCACGGCCCTTCGGCGATATGCCCGCCGCCGGTTGCCAGCGCACGAGGATCGGCCGTGTTACTGCGGTTGCGTCTTGCGGACAGCGGGTGGGCTGCGTCGCGGCCGTGGCGGGCATATCTCCGACACGGGCCCCCCGACTGCCAAACCGGGCTTCAGGGCCCCAATCGGCCCGGGGTCCTGGCGGGCCACGGTGAATTGACGTAGACTTGCAACGCAGGTTTTCCTGGTTTAGCCTACCGCCCCCGTTTCGCCAAAGGAGCCAATCGATGCGACACGTACTAGTTCTCGGCTGGATGGTTTGCCTGCTCTGCCTCCCCCTATCCCAACTCCGGGCCGCGGCGGCGGAAGACAGCCAGGAAACGAGCCAACTCCAGCTCGACAAGGAAAAGGCGTCCGAGAGCAAGCCGGCTGCGGCCAAGACGGACAGTGCAAGACCGCCGAAGAAAGCGGCGGCCGAGAAGAAGGCCACCGTGGCCCAGATCACGATCAGAGGGGACTACCCGGAGGGCCCCGCGGCGGTCGGACTGTTCGGCGACTTGCAGCCGTCGCTGTCGAAGGTGATCCGGCGGCTGGAGCAGGCAGGCGAGGACAAGGAAGTGGACGCCGTCTGGTTGCGGGTCGAGGGGGTGGCGTTGGGCCGGGGCAAGCTTCACGAGCTCCGCTGTGCGATCACCAGGCTGCGCAAGGCCGGCAAGCCGGTGTATGCCGAACTGGCCGTCGCCGACGGCAGCCAGTATCTGCTGGCCGCCGCCTGCGACGAGATCATCATGCCGCCCTCCGGAGTGTTGATCGTGCCCGGTGTTCGGGCGGAGGTGACGTTCTACAAGGGCCTGTTGGACAAGCTGGGTATTCAGTTCGACATGATGCAAATGGGGAAGTACAAAGGGGCCACCGAACCGTTCACCCGAACCAATATGAGTCCGCCGCTGCGGGAAAGCATGGAGGCCGTGGTCGACGACGCTTACGAGGACCTGGCCGCAAGCATCGCGGCGGGCCGCGGAATGAAGGACTACCGGGTCAAGACCCTGCTGGACCAGGGCCTGTTTACGGCCGCGGCCGCCCGAAAGGCCGGACTGATCGACCAGGTCGTCTACGCCGACCAGTTCCGCCAGTCGCTTGCCAAGAAGCTCAAGGCCGATAAGCTCAACCTGGTCACCGACTACAAGAAGAAGCGCGTGGAGACGGATTTCTCGGGCGTCACGGGGATGATGAAGCTGATGGAACTCTTCCTGGGCGGGAAACCGTCTCGGCCGGTCAGCAAGAAGAAGAGGATCGCCGTGGTCTACGCCGTGGGGCCGATCATGCTGGGCAAGAGTCTGTCGGACATCTTCGGCACCCCCAGCGTGGGCTCGACCTCGATGGTGGCGACACTGCGCAAAGCGGCGGAGGACCCCAAGGTCGCCGCCATTGTGCTGCGCATCGACAGCCCCGGCGGATCGGCCACCGGCAGCGACCTCATCTGGCGGGAGACGGTGCGGATCAAGACGCCGATCATTGCCAGCATGGGCGACGTGGCCGGCAGCGGAGGCTATTACATCGCCATGGGCGCCGACAAGATCATCGCCGAGCCCGGGACCGTCACCGGCTCGATCGGCGTGGTGGGCGGCAAGATCGTGCTCGGTGGGCTGTACGACAAGATCGGCGTCAGCACCGAGACGATCAGCCGTGGCCAGAACAGCAGCGCGCTTTCGTCAACCCAACCGTTCACGCCCGAGGAGCGCAAGGTCTGGGCCGCCTTGTTGAAGGAAACCTACCACCAGTTCGTCAGCAAGGCCGCCCAGGGGCGGAAGAAAAGCTATCAAGAGTTGGAAAAGCTTGCCCAGGGCCGGATCTACACCGGCCGGATGGCCCAGGCCAACGGTCTGGTGGACCAGGTGGGCACACTCCGGGACGCGATTGCCGAGGCCAAGAAGGCCGGTGGGCTGAAGCCCGACGAAGAGGTCGAGCTGTTGATCCTGCCGCGACCGAAGACGATCTTCGAGCAACTCTTCGGTGATTCTTCGATCACAACCGGCCTGGCATCCTTCAGTCCGGAGCTGCTGGAGACCCTTCGCCGGACCCAGTTCCTGCGGCGGCTGTTTGCCGAGCCCACGTTGATGTGGATGCCCTATGACGTGAAGCTGAAGTGACCGCCGGCCACGGAAATCTCCCGAAAAAGTCTCGTGGACGACCGGGGTAAACAAGAACCCGGCAATGCGAGGTTCGCGCCTTCCCGGTTGACGTCTCCCGGACTGCCTTTCGCACGCCACAGCCTTGCCCCCCCCGGCAGGGTCCCCCGCGAAGCCAGCTTGGCACAAGATCAGTTGACCGGCCCGACCGCCTCGACCGCCTCGAAAGCCGGACATCGGTCTGGACTGCCGGGGCCCCCACAGTTATCATAAGCGAGGCATCATCCTATACAATCATACCGAGGCAAGTGCTGACTAATGTCCACGACGACGTTCTTCGAGGGGAGTGCAACCCGGACGTGGGGCGGTCACGAGGCCATCCGCTGCCCGGATGAACTGCTGGCCCGCTACCGGACGATCGTCCAGCAACGGCGCCTGAGTTGGACCGAGCACCACCGGCTGATCCGCCTGTTGGGTTCGGGAGGACAGGGGCTCGTCTATCTCAGCCAACGGCGGGGGTCCGATAAATTCACCTTGCCGGTGGCCTTGAAAATCTTCTCCCCCGAGCGCTACGAAGACGAGCGGGCCTACGACGAGGCCATGGGCCGCATGGCCCAGGTCGCCGCGCACGTGGCACAGATCCAACAGGATAACCTGCTGGACGTACACAACTGGGTCGACCGCAGCCGGATCCGTCTGATGGAGATGGAATGGGTCGACGGCTACGACCTGGCTCGGCTGTTGACTCGCAAGATGCTCGACCGCGTCCACGATCGCGTGAGCAACAAGCGATGGAAGTACATCAATCAGGTGATCGTAACGGCCGGCCCCACGCAACCGCGCGTGAAGCCGGGGATCACGATTGCCATCGTCCGCGACTGCCTGGCGGCCCTGGCGGCGCTGCATCGCAACGGGGTCGTCCACGGCGATCTGAAACCGTCGAACATCATGGTGAAGCGGACGGGGAACGCCAAGATCGTGGACATCGGATCGGCCTTCGAATTGGAGAATCCGCCCACCCGCCGAACCTGCACGCCAACCTACGCCGCGCCGGAAGTGCTCGAGGGGGACGAAAGCTCGCCCCGCTCCGACCTGGCCAGCCTGGGCTACGTGCTGATCGAGATGCTCTCCGGCGCGCCGCCGTTTGCCGGGCTGAACACGCTTCGCGACCTGCTGGAGGCCAAGCGGTTCCTGGCCCAGCGCCTGCCGCGGATCCTGCCCGAAGAGGTCGTCTGCAACCAACTGCTGATGAGCTTCTGCCGGGGTCTGATCGCCCCGGACCCCATGCGCCGCTTCCCCAGCGCCGAGGCGGCCGACCTGGTCAAGGAAGGGGCCGCCAGCTTCCACCGCCAATTGATCAAGGGCGACCTGGCCAGCGAGTACGACAACGAGATCCGCCTCTGGCTGGAAGAGCTGGAGGAGCTGGATTAGTACGGCAAAGACCGCTGAATTAGCGGTAAACCGAGTATTCGCTTGTGATTCCGTTGAACCATAAAGCCGCGACCGGTGGTCGCGCCCGGAACGATCACCGCCGGTTTCTGCGATCCTTCGGCGCGACCACCGGTCGCGGCTTTATGAGATTCCGACATCATAACTGCACATGACATCGGCACTTCCGGCTAATTGAACGGTATTGGGGCAAGCCCGCCCGCTAAACGCCGAGTCCCCAGTCCCTCACCCCGAGCCCACTACGGTTGGCGGCTGAGGCTGAAGATGGGCAGCAGTAGGGCCAGGCCGATGGTGCCTACGACCACGCCCATCACGGCGATCATGATCGGCTCGATCAGGCTGGTGGCGGCCTTGATGGAGGTCTCGACTTCGCGGTCGTAGTAGGTGCTGACCTTCTCCAGGACCTTGTCGAGCTTGCCGGTTTCTTCGCCGCAGGCGATCATCTGGACGAGGACCCTGGGGAAGAGGGGGGTGCCGCTGAGGACTTCGCAGATCCGCCTGCCGCCGGTGACTTCGTCGAGGACCCGCTCCCAGAGTTCTTCGTAGTAGACGTTGCCCGACACCTCGCCGGCCAGGCGGATCGAGTCCATGATGGGCACGCCGCTTTGGAGCATGGTTCCCAGGGTGCGGATGCTTCGGCTGATGATGACCTTGCGGAACATGGGTCCCAGGATGGGGAGGTTGATCTTGGTGAAGTCGAGGATTCTCCGTCCGGGCTCGGTCCGTCTGCCGAAGAGGAAGCCGGCCACGACCAGCACCAACCCGGCCAGCCACAGATACCAGTAGCCCAGCAGGGCGTCGGAGACGGTCATCATCAGCCAGGTGGGTCCGGGCAGGTCGATTTTCTTGGATTTGAACAACGGGGTGAATTTGGGCAGGATATAGGTCAGCAGGAAGATGGTCACGCCGAAGGCCAGGACCATCATCACCATCGGATAGGCCATGGCGGCGCGTACCCGGCCTCGCGTTTCGACTTCCTTGCGGAGATAGTCGGCGATCCGTTCGAGCATGGAGCCCAGCGTGCCGGTGGCCTCACTGGCCTTTACCAGGGCCACGTAGGTTTTGTCGAACAGCTTCGGATGGTGGGCCAGCGCGGTGGAGAAGTCTTCGCCGCCTTCGACCGAGGCCTTCAGATCGGCCAGGATCTTTCGCAAGGAGGGGTTGGGTTCCTGGTCGACGATACCGCTCAGGGCGGCCGAGAGCGTGATGCCGGTGTCGACCATGATCGCCAACTGGTTGGTGACGTAGATCACGTCGTTCTTGGAAACGCGTCTGGGGAACAGGCCCTCTTCGCCGTCGGCCTCATCCAGATCCAGAACGTGGAATCCGTCGCGGCGGAGCTGCTGCCGGGCGTCTTCCAGGCTGGCAGCTTCGAGGGTCCCCTGGTGGGTGTTTCCCAGCGGATCGCGAACCCGGTATTGAAAGCTCACGTGGAGTCTCCGATGAGGTGGAAGATTTCCTCGATGGAGGTGATCCCCTCGCGGACTTTGCGGAATCCGTCGTGTGCCAAGTTGATCATGCCGTTGCGGTCGGCGATCTTGCGGATGTTGCCCACGGTGGGGTCGGAGACGATGGCGTCGCGGAGCTCGTCGTCGATCAGCAGCAGCTCATGCACGGCGATTCGCCCCCTGAATCCGGTGTTGCGACAGCTTCGGCAACCCACGCCTTTGCACGACGTGTCGAGCTCGTGGCCCATCCGCTCCAGCGCCTTGCGGATGGTACGGGGGGGCTCGTATTTCTGGGAGCACTTGGTGCAGACGCGGCGGACCAGCCGCTGGGCCAGGACCACGTTCAGGGCGGCCCCGATCAGGTACGGCTCCACGCCCATGTTGATCAGCCGGGTGATGGCCGAGCAGGCGTCGTTGGTATGCAGGGTGCTGAAGACCAGGTGGCCGGTCATGGCGGCCTGAATGGCGATCCGCGCGGTTTCTTCGTCGCGGATCTCGCCGACCATGATCACGTCGGGGTCCTGGCGCAACAGCGTCCGCAGGGCCGTGGAGAAGGTCATGCCGATCTTGGTCTGCACCTGGAACTGGTTAATCAGCGGCAAGTGGTACTCGATCGGGTCTTCCACGGTGCAGACGTTGTTCTCCATCGAGCTGATGGCGTTCAGGGCGGCGTACAAGGTGGTGGATTTTCCGCTTCCGGTGGGCCCGGTCGCCAGGATGATGCCGTTGGGGGCATGGATGCTCTTCTGGAAGCTGGCCAGGATGTCTTCGGCGAAGCCCAGGTCTTCGAGGTTTAGCGAGATGGTTCGGGTGTCGAGCACGCGGATGGCGGTTTTTTCGCCCCTGGTGGAAGGGAAGGTGCTCACGCGGAGATCGATCTTGCGGCCTTCCAGCATCACGTGCACGCGCCCGTCCTGGGGCAGGCGGCGCTCGCTGATGTCGAGCGAGGCCATGATCTTGATGCGGCTGGTCACCGCGCTGAGCAGGTGCAGCGGCACCTCCAGCGACTTGTGCAACCGCCCATCAATGCGATAGCGAACTCGCATGCAGCGATCGGCCGGCTCGATGTGGATGTCGCTGGCCCCCTCCTTGACGGCGTTGAAGATCACGTAGTTCACTAGGCGAATCACCGGCGATTGGCCGGCGATTTCCTCCACGTCGCCGATGTCCTCGATGGCCTCCTCGATCAGGGTGACGTCGGCCGTGTCCGAGTCTTCGATGATGTCGTCGATCACGAAGACCTTGGAATTCGGCAAGGTGGTGATCATCCGCCGGATGTCCCTGGGCGTGGCGGCCACGATCTGCACCTGCATCTTGGAAATGCCGCGAATCTCCTCGATCAAGAACAGGTTCGACGGTTCCGAAACGGCGATCGTCAGGGTCTCGCGCACGATATACAGCGGTAGCACCAAATTCTGTTCGACGTACTCCCGCGGCAGCACGTCCACAATCGCCGGGTCGAACAGCCGGGCCTCGAGCTTGGCATAGGGAACGCCGTACTCGGCGGCCAGGCATTCCACGATCTGGTCCTCGGAGCAGAACTCCTCGTCGACCAGGATTTCGCCCAGCAGCTTGCTGCGACTGCCCTCCCGCTGCTTTGCCAGTGCGGCCTGAAGATTCTCCTCGGAGAGATAGCCCTTATCCACCAGCAGGTCGCCGAGGCGTCGCGATGCAAGGCTTGCGGTTGCCATGGTAGGATCTGATCCCGTTGTCGCGGTTGGGGCGTCCGTATTCTCTGGCCCTACTTTGTCCGCCGCAGGGCGAAACGGCGGCACAACGGCCGCTCCCGGCGTCGGTGCCCGGGTCAGTGGAAGCTCTTCACGGCGTCGATCACGCTGCCGAAGACCTCTAGTTGTTGATCCAGCCTGGTGATTTCCAGAATCTTGCGGTTGGCGGAGTTGGTGGTGGCGATCTTGACGTCTCCTTGCTTGTCGCGGAGGTTGTCCTGGACGTTCAACAGCGCCGTCAGCCCTTCGCTGTCGAGCGCCTCGGTACTGTCCAGGTCCAGCACGACCTTGTTGCGTTCCAGGGTCGGCACGTAGGCCTCGAACCCGTCGCGCTGGTCCGACCCGAGTTCCTGGGGCGTGTGGACCACAATCACGTCGCCGAAGATTTCAGTGGGCAAGTTCATCGGTCTTGTGCCGGGGATCAGGGAGCGGAGCTTGGCGATTACGGATGAAATCCTGGTTGCCGCTGGCGGCCTGGCAATTACCGTCTGCTATCGATAACCAACGATCGTGACTCTCCGTGCTAGCTCGGAGCCAACTCGCCGAGGAGGATCTTCTCCACCGATCGCAGGAGTTCGCGCGGACTGAACGGCTTGGCAATCACGGCGGCCACGTTCCACTTGTCGGCCAGCTCCTCCTGAGAGAGCTCGTAGCCCTTGGCGGTCAGCATCAGCACGGGGAGGTCCTCCGTTTGGGGGTTTTCGCGGACCCGCTGCACCAGTCCAAACCCGTCCAGCCGGGGCA
>CAZUAM010000124.1:10743-13468 GCA_964618095.1 uncultured Planctomycetaceae bacterium
GAAGCTGGATGGCCTCCCAGGCTTCCTGTCCGTCTGCGGCGATTCGCACGTCGTATCCGGCCCGCTTGAGCTTGAATTCAGCCGCTCGAAGGATGTGGATCTCGTCGTCACAGAGCAAAACGCGTTTTGGCATGGTTTTTTCCTCGCGGGGGGTTTTTGCGGGAGTCAGGTTAACTTTCCGGTGCCGGGGATGGTGACGATGAAGGTGCTGCCCTGGCCCAAGGTGCTTTCGGCCGAAAGGCGTCCGGCGTGCACGTCCTCGACAATGTGCTTTGCCAGCGGCAGCCCCAGTCCCGTGCCCGAGGCCATGTTCTTGTCCTTGTTGACCCGGTAGAACTTCTCGAAAACCCGCTGACAGTCTTCCTCGCCCAGCCCCACTCCCGTGTCCTGGACCTCGAAACGCACCAGGCTGTTCTCCAGGCGGCTTCGCAGGGTGACCCGGCCTTTGTCGGGAGTGTATTTGATGGCATTGGAGAGCAGGTTGATCGCCGCCTGCAAGAGCAGATCCCGGTCGGCGAGCACCCCCAGGTACATGGGGCTTAGGTCGGTCACCAGTTCGATCTGTTTGGCCTCGGCCGAGGGCTGGACGACCTGGAAGGCCTCTTCCAGAAGCTCGTTGAGTGAGCGTGTCTGCTTATTGACGTTGACTACGCCGGCCTCGATTCGCGCCAGGTTGAGCATGTTGTCGACCAGCCTTTGCAGCCGGTCGGCCTGGCTGTTGATCACCTCCAGGAACTCCTCTTGCGTCTGCTCATCCTCGGCGTCGCCATCGACCAACAACTCGACGTAGGCCTTGATGCCCGCCAGGGGCGTCTTCATCTCGTGGCTTACGGCGGAGACGAACTCGGCATTTCGCTTCTGGAGCACCTTCTGTGCGCCGATGTCGCGAAGCACCGCCACCGCACCCCGGCATTCCGGCTCCGACGCCTCGGTTTCGCCGGCCGCGGCGGTCAGCTTGGTGGCCGTGACCTGGTACCAGCGCGAATTGCCCTCCTTGTCGGGGATCTCGATCTCGTCGGTGCGGGTGGCGGACGTCTTGCGGTGGCAAGCGGTCGCCAACAGCTTGACCAGCTTCTGGCAATGCACCAACTGCGCCAGGGCCCGGGTCTCCGCGTCGCGGACGTCGAACTGGAACAGCTCTTCGGCGCTGCGGTTGGCCAGCACCAATTCGTCGTAGTCGTCGACGGCCAGGATCGGTTCGGCCAGACCCGAGAGGATCGCCTTGATCTGCTCCGTCTGGGCTGCGGCGCGGCGGCCGCGGATGTCCGACGCAGTCCGCGCATGTTCCAATTCCTGAAGCTGCCGGCAGTGTTCCAGGAAGGCCTCGCGGACGCGGCCGGCAAGCTGGCAACACTCGTCGTCAGCAGGCAACGGCGGGACGTCGCCGGCCGTTTTGTCGCTGTAGAGGTCCTGGGGACTGAGGCCACAAAGCACATCTAAGTATTTCCGGAACTTTCGGCACCCCGCTTCGCTATGGTGCAGCAACAGCGCGACGGATCCGCCCGCCAACGCAAGCCCCGCGCTCAGCAGGCCGAAGCGGACCGGCCATGAACCGGAGTCGGTCAGCAGCCCCCCCGTCCAAGCAATCACCCAGCCCGCGGACAGGACCAGCGCAGCGACCGCTAGCAAGTTGTGGCACTTCGAATAGTTCATTCCACGCTACTGGAGCGATTGAGTTGTATCGTCGTTGTTTCGGCTTGGGACGTGCACCATGGTTCAGGCCAACGCGCCTGCCAGGCCGGCGGACGAAACGAAAACCACGGGAGCCGCCGCGGCGGCCGGCGGGGCGCACGTCACGGCACCGTTGGCCGTTAGGGCGGGATTGGGGTTGGACCCCAGGTTCACCGCCGGAGGGTGTATCTCGGGTTGATGGTCCGAGCCTGCCGCAGATGGACTTTCGCAGACTCAAACTGCCCGAGTTTCGACAACGTGCACCCCATCAAAAAATAGGACAGGGCACTCGACTTGTCCAACGAAAGTGCTTGGCGGAGTGCAACTTGGGACGATTGAAGGTCCCCCAGGCGATAGTAGGCTACACCCAGAATGCGGTAGAGCTGGGCCGAGCCGGAAAAACGCCGCTCGGCCGGACGAAGCAGCTCGATCGCCAGGTCCGGTCGATTGTCTCGCAGGGCCGCTATGGCCGCGGCGATCGGGATTTGCGGGTTGTTCGGGCGGATGGCCGCCGCTTTGCGGAAATGGACCAGGGCCGCTTCAGAAGAACCTTCGGCCAACGCCGCGCGTCCTTTGTCCAACAAAGCACGCACCCGATCCGGCTGGGCAGCCTCCCCAGAATCGGCAGGATCGGCAGGATCGACGCGATCGGTTGTTTCCGTATGGGAAGCGCGACGTGGGGTTGTTGAGGGCTGGGCAGTGTCCTCCGCCGGGGCGATGGTGTCCTCCGCCGGGGCGACTGCCTTCGGACGATTCGGCTTCTGCCCCACAAGCGATCGTGCCGACTCGGGAGTCGGTGCAATGGAATCTGGAATTACTAGAGTGTCCGATTCGACCTGAATTGACGGGTGCCAGGGGCAGCTTGTCTGCCCCTGAACCCCAGTGGCGGGCAAGCCGCCACTGGCACCCAACTTGGGGCCCAACCTGCCAGTAGAGGTCGAATCAGACGTTAGGGCCGGCGTGTGCGAAGTCTGGGACGAGTCGTCGGGCGGCCCGGTCGCACCGCCGGAAGACGCTTTGGCCTGCTGGGCGGCCCGCGGTGCCGTCTGCCGGC